>JBFIMP010000035.1:0-15215 GCA_041611635.1 Christiangramia sp. | reverse complement strand
CCCACGATATTCTGATGCAATTGCGTCATGCTTCTCCACCAGTATTCCTTGATGTTTTTCTTAAGTTCGGCTCCATTCTGCCCGTAATCATAAACGGCGCTTAAGCCGTCATAGATTTCACTGGATGCGAAAATGTACCCATACTCCTTGGCATGGGATATTACGTTTTTAAAATGATCTTCTTGTTTTGCCATGGCGCAAAAATAAAAAAACCGCCTTGAATAATATCCAGGGCGGTCTTTAATTTATGAATTAAGATTATTTAAGAGTAAAACTTCCGGTTCCCAGAAGCAGGGCATCGTTATAAACGTACACCTTGTAATTACCCTCCAGTAATTTGTCTTCTTTTGTTTTTGCAAGAATACAAACATCCAGTTCTTCATTTTCATAGAAAATCTTGGACGAAGCACTATAAACCATAGTCCCGCCTTCATGCTGAACCACGATCTCATCACCTACAAGTTCGTTCTCGGGATTATAAACCTGAACATACATGTTTTTTTCGCCAGCATCTGCCAGGTCGTTAGCGGTAAGGGTAAAACAGGTTCTTATCTGGTCTACTCGGCGATTGTTATCATTCTCTACCAGCTTCCCACTGTTTCTAACGATTACACCCTCTCCGGTTAGTCCGCTAATCTTTAAACGTGCAGCTTTATCAACCTTGGTTGAAAGACTTTGATTCGTTGTCTTTAAAGAATCTGAAAGTTTTGTTCTTTCCTGCAGAGCAACGTTGGTGCTATCTAAGGAAGTAGACAACATCTGGTTTTCTGTGCTTAAACTATCCACCACTCTAAAAAGCCTGTCTTTTTCGGCCTTTAAATTCCCAATCTCACGTCTGTATCTGGAAATTAATACCAGGTTGGCTTCATTATCTTTAACTGAATCTAATAATCTTGAAATGCGATCCCTTGCATTTACCAGGTCCTGATCCATGATCTCATTCTCCTCGATGGCTTCATCATATTTCACGATAAGCTCATTAAGTTCGTCCTCGATCACAGATTTTTCCTTCTGCAGGATCTCTTTATTCTCTTTTTCCTCATTATAGAATTTTATGGTATAAATGCTCAGCGCAACCAGGGCTACAGCAAGGATTCCGGTTAAAACCTTCAATGCGGTATTGTTCTTTTTTTCTGTCATCATAAGTTTAATTAAGTTCGTAAATTTAGAGGTTTAACTAAGTATGCTATAAGCCGTTAACAAATGTTTCACGATTTCGTAAATCTTCTTTATCCCACCGTATGTCACATTTGCGAGACCGAATTGCTGAAGAACGAACAAATTCTTTGCACTTCCTGCCTGCACGACCTGCCGGTTACCCGATATCACCTTGATAACGAGAACCCTGTTAAAAAAGTATTTTATGGTAGAGTAAAGATAGAAAAAGCTACGTCATTATTGCATTTCAGGAAAAAATCTGGTGTACAACATCTTATTCATGATCTAAAATATAGAGGACACCGTGAAATCGGGACTTACCTGGGAAAATGGTTAGGGGAAGAATTATCTCTGATTCCCGAATATTTGGAAATAGATGCGGTTATTCCCGTCCCTTTACATAAAGGTCGCTTAAAAGAACGAGGATATAATCAGGTTGAGGATTTTGGTAAAGAGATCGCAAGGTCCTTACAGGCAGAATACAGGGATGATATTCTTTTAAAAATAAGCTCAACCCAAACTCAAACCTTTAAAGACAGGTTATCCAGATGGGGTAAACTCGAAGAGACCCTTATTATAAAAAATGCAGAATCGGTCACCAATAGACATATTCTTATAGTAGACGATCTGGTCACTACAGGTTCTACCATCGAAGCCTGCGCACATAAATTATTCGAGATCCCTAATATCAAAATGAGCGTGGCAACCATGGCAATTACCAACTAAGCATTGCGTTGTAATTCAAAATAATTGTTTCTTTGCTAAAAGTTTTCAGTTTTCATCTATGAAAAAAAGGATACCCGGATACGCCATAGTTTTAATTTTGCTTTTCACCACGGTACAGTGCGCAAAAAAAGGTATGCCCGAAGGTGGACCTATAGATGAAGAACCGCCAAAATTCGTTAAAGCCAATCCGGAGAACTATTCTATTAAATTTGATGATGATGAGATCAGGATCTATTTTGATGAATATATCAAACTGGAAAAACCTCAGCAACAGATCATCATTTCTCCTCCTATGGATCCCAAACCCAATATTATGCCTTTGGGAACTGCCAGAAAGGATATCAAGATCGAAATTTTTGACACCCTTGAGGAAAACACGACTTATGCCATTAACTTCGGAAAAAGTATCGTAGACAATAATGAATCTAACCCGTATAATTATTTCAAATATGTATTCTCAACCGGAGATTATATAGATTCCCTGATGGTCAAGGGGACGGTGAAAGATGCTAAATTAAAGGCACCTACTGCTCCGGTTACGGTCATGCTCTACGAAGTAGATTCTACTTTTTCAGATTCTATAGTTTACAAAAGAACTCCAAGATATGTTACCTATTCCCAGGATAGCACTTTTACTTTTTCCCTGGAAAACCTTAAAGCTGGAACTTATAGAATGGTAGGTATTCTGGATAACAATGCCAACTATCTTTTTAACCCCAAAAAAGAAAAGATCGGCTTCATTGCTGAAAATATCAGCATCCCTACAGACAGCACCTATGAGATAGTGGTTTTTAAAGAGGAAACTGAATTTGAACCTAAGCGCCCTTCTCTCTTAAAGGGGAACCAGATCTTATTTGGATATGAAGGTTCTCCAGACCTCGATAGTTTAAGCATCAATCTGCTTAACCCAAAACCAGATGGATATGTTTCCAGGGTGGTAAAGGATCCAAAAACAGACAGCCTTTATTACTGGTTTAATATAAAACCAGAAATGGACAGTCTTAATTTTGAGATCGTAACCCCAAGAACCAGGGACACCCTGCTGGCAAGATTAGGGAAACTGGATAGAGATTCCCTGCAGGTAACTGCCGAGACTGGGTCTATAGACAAGGATTTTAAGTTCAAGGCGAACACACCCATTATAGATTATAAAGAAGAATTTATATCTATTATGGATAAAGATTCTGTGAACGTAGATTTTACGACAGAATTTGATAAGCTTAAGAATGAGGTGATCATTAAGTTCGACAAGACACCAGATAATAGTTACCAGGTGAGGGCACTTCCGGGAGCAATCAAAGATCTTTTTGAAGAAACCAATGACACCATAAACCAGAGGTTAAGGACCAAATCTTTATCTGAATATGCTTTGATCATGCTGAACCTTCAAAATATTGAATCCTATCCTATCATTGTTCAACTAACAAATACCAAGGGAGAGGTGATTGCAGAAAAATATTCTGAGGAACCCCAAACCCTTACTTTTCGCTATATCAGTCCGGGAAAAGTTTTGTTAAGGGTGATCTTCGACACCAACGAAAACAAAAAGTGGGATACCGGTAATTATCTAAAGAAACGCCAGCCGGAACAGATCAGGTACTATGCAGACACCCTGGACGTAAGAGCGAACTTCGATTATAACGAGACTATTCGTCTAGACTAAACCTATCGCGGTCCTGAAGGAATTTTAGCTTTTTTCTTGTCTCCAGAAGTTCTTTTTTATCAATGCTTACTTCAGCAATAAAAGGTTCTGAACGGTTTAAAGGAGTAAGTTCGTCTCCAAGCATGTCATAAGCAGCCGAATGACCATTATATACGTAACCGTCGCCATCTACTCCGGTCCTGTTAAGACCAACGCAATAACTCATATTTTCAATGGCCCTTGCTTTTAGCAAAGCGTCCCATGCATTTACTCTCTTTTCTGGCCAGTTAGCCACATAAATAAGCAGGTCGTAGTCTACTGTATTCCTTGCCCAAACCGGGAACCTGAGATCGTAACAAACCAAGGGACAGATCTTCCATCCTTTATAGTCAACAATAAGCCGTTTCTTCCCGGCAGTATAGGTAAGATCTTCCTTAGCCAGGGTAAAGGTATGTCGCTTATCATATAATTGATAGTTGCCGTCTGGAAAAACAAAAAACAACCGGTTGTAATAATGACCATTTTCTGTAATGATCACACTGCCCGTAATCGCGGCAGATTTTGCTTTGGCCTGTGCTCTCATCCAGGTAAGGGTTTCGGCCTCGGTCTCTTCGGCTAACTCTTCTGCATTCATAGAGAAACCGGTCGTAAACATTTCAGGAAGTATGACAAGGTCTACCTCATCTGAGATCTTTTCTATTTCCTTAGAAAAATGTTCCCTGTTGGCTTCTGCATTTTCCCACTCCAAATCTGCCTGGATAAAGGCGATATTTAATTTTTCCTCCATACTCAAAAATATTAATTTTTAACTGAGCTATGTCAAATGCATGTTAAATCATTGCCTAAATGGGTATGAATAAATAGTTTTATTTCAATAAACAAAAGAAATTATGAGCGTAGGTACTTTTCTTCAGAAGGATTCATATATGTCTAACACTTCCCGCAGCCTGATCTCAGGATTTGTTGGCGGCCTGGCAGGATCGGCGGTAAAGAGCCTTATAGAACAGTTTCTACCGGTAAGAAAGGTTGAGCAGCGCTCTGCACAGATAAAAATAGTAGACGAACTGTCTACGAAGATCACCGGTACCCCGGTGAGTACTCAAAATGAAGCATTAGCAGAACAATTGGTAAACATTCCTATGGGCGGCTCTCTTGGGGCAGCTTATGGTTATGGTAAAAAGGATCGTAGCGGTCTCAGACCAATGGATGGCATTATTTTCGGGGCTACCACATGGGCCAGCACTCACGAGACTTCCTTGCCTATCTTGGGACTTGAACCTAAACCAACCGATGTCCCTGTAAGGATGCAAATGAATGAACTGTTTGCGCATATCGCGTTTGGAGTCACTACAGAACTGGTAAGACATTACCTGGATAACCAATTGAAAGAATAATCACTTTTCCAGCTGCTTCAACATTCTTCTTATCCTGTCCTCTATTTTTTCTGAAGACAACTTTTCTCGTAACCTGTCGGTGATGATCGGGAAAGAAAACGGGGTAGGCTTTTTACATTTTCGCCAGACTATCTGTTGATGGGCGATTCGATCTAAAGAGATCCTTAACCTGCCTTCTTCCAGCTGGTGTTCAAAAGTTTCCCTGAAGGCCTGTTGGTATAACAAGTTATCTTCCTCATAATCCCTGAATACGCTGAACAGCAACTGGGAATTAGACTGTAAATGTTTACTTTTCACCAGTTTATTTGGATATCCCGTAAAGACCAGACCCGTAATTACCGCAATGTCCCTGAATTTTCTCCGGGCCATTTCAGTAGCGTTCAAACTCTTGTAGAGATCGTCCATTAAGAATTCTGAAGAAAAAAGATTATTGTCCAGTACCTGCTGCATATCGATCTCCTGATCTGAAAGTAATTCGAAACCATAATCATTAAAGGCGATAGAAAAACTGATAGGAGAAAGAAGACTAATGCGATATGCCAGTAGACTCCCCAAGGCTTCATGCACGAACCTACCTTCAAAAGGATAGAATATCGCGTGATAACCTTCCCGGGTCTTGAAGGTTTCTATAAGAAACTCGTTGCTTTTAGGTATGATGGATTCCAGTTGCTGCCTTTCGAAAACTGGCTGTAGCGCATTTAACTCTTTTGTACTTTTCTCACCAACTTCTATGGTCGCGGCCAAATACATTTCGTCCCGGAGCAGTTCACTCATCTGGGCAGAAAAGGTCATTCTTCCACCCATCCAGCTAGGGACTTTCGAGGTTTTCTTAGAAGATTTCCTAACCAGTACCTGCATATTTTTGATATGTACCAGTTCGAGGTTACGGCCAGCAAAAGTGAAAACATCTCCAGGCTTCAATTTTGAAATGAACCATTCCTCTATAGTACCAATGTAGCCACCTTTCATGTATTTCACGCTTAGCATGGCATCACTAACAATGGTCCCTATCTGCAGTCGATGCCGCATGGCTACCCCGCGATTATTGATCTTGAACTTACCGTCCTCTTCTATTTCTACTTTTTTATACTCATCGTAGGCCTGGATACTCTGACTTCCTTTGGTGATAAAATTTAGGATCCATAGCCATTCGTCCTCTGTTATACCCTGAAAACAGAACGTTGAAGCGATCTCGGGAAAAATATCCTTTGGATAGAACCCATCAGAAACCGCGAGAGTATTGAGGTACTGAATTAGAACATCATAGCTCATTAAATAAGGAACCCGGTCTTCCACTGCTTTTTGCTGCACAGCTTTTTGCAGCGCAGAAGCTTCTATAAGTTCGATCGCGTGCGTAGGCAGGAAATAGATAAGACTTACTTTCCCGGGTTGATGACCACTACGACCAGCCCTTTGCAGAAATCGCGCTACCCCTTTTGGTCCACCTATCTGTACAATAGTCTCTACGGGCGCAAAATCGACCCCAAGGTCAAGACTGGAAGTACAAACCACAGCCTTAAGACTTTCATTTCTAATGGCCTGTTCCACCCAAAGCCTTGTTTCTTTATTAATACTGCCGTGATGCATGGCCACTTCTCCGGCAAACTCAGGATATTTGTTCAGTAATTTTTGAAACCAGATCTCACATTGAGACCGGGTATTGGTAAACAAAAGCGTAGTGCGGCTCTTTTTGATGATAGGGACCACCTCATCGAGTAAATGCAATCCTAGATGCCCGCGCCACGGAAACTTCTCCATTTTTTGAGGAATAATAGAATGGACCTCGATCTTCTTTTTGAGATTAGCCTTGATCATTACCGAATTTTCCATGGCCACAGATCCAGGTCCCAGCAGTACTTCTCTTGCTTGCTGAAGATTACCTATGGTCGCCGATATTCCCCAGATGCGGAGATCTTTAGAAATAGTTTTCAACCTGGATAATCCCAGTTCTACCTGCACCCCGCGCTTGGTCCCTAAAAGTTCATGCCATTCGTCGACTACCACGGCCTGCAGGCCCTTGAAAAGCTTGGGATAGTTCCTGGAAGACAACAACAGTTGTAAACTTTCTGGGGTAGTGATAAGCAGATCTGGCATGGATTTTTTCTGAGCAGCTCTGTCTTTTTGGGAAGTATCTCCGGTTCGAATACCCACGCTTAGCTGTGTTCCCATTTCCTCAGCAAACCTGCTTGCCGCCTGTTCGATTTCAACCGAAAGCGCACGAAGGGGAGTAATCCATATGGCCTTCAGTCCTTTTTTATGCTTTGTCTGGTAATCGGGATTCTTTTTGATATAATCCAGCACAATGGGCACCCAAAGAGCGTAGGTTTTACCGCTGCCCGTTGGAGCATTCAGCAAACCATTCTTTTTCTGGAGGTATGCTTTCCAGGTGTCCTTTTGAAACTTAAATGGTTTCCAGCCGTTTCCAGAAAACCATTCTTCAGCAAGACCAGTAAGTTCAGCTCTCTTCAAACTTGAAAAAGATTTGGGTACATAAACATTCTAAAGCTCATTTAAGGGGAAATATTATCACAACTAACGTTCTATTTTGAAATTATCCAGGTTAATATCGTCCATCCCAATATTATCAAATGGATATTCCAGTTGATTCTG
This sequence comes from Christiangramia sp., assembly GCA_041611635.1. Taxonomy (GTDB): domain Bacteria; phylum Bacteroidota; class Bacteroidia; order Flavobacteriales; family Flavobacteriaceae; genus Christiangramia. The sequence continues at coordinate 7,685 of JBFIMP010000035.1, read as the reverse complement.
GATATTATACAAAGAGATGAGAATAAACTGGGTTAATAAAACTATAAAATAAGCGATCCAATTTGCACCCTGCACCCCAATGTTATGGATGATCGTTGGTGCATAAATAAAAGGAAAAATATAGATGAAGATCTCGCAATAGGCCATCAGGCTAATAGGTGTTCTGTGGGTATGAATCGCATGAAGGTTCTCGATAGATTCGTGCATATCTTTCATATACTTGAACACGCGATCTTTTATTTTTGCGGGAATAAGATTTTCCTCCCGTAGTGCGAATGCATATATCTTATGCGAGATGTTATCAAGTTCTTTAATATCATTGCCTTTGGCCGCTAAATGTTCAATGGTTTTATTATTGATTTCAACGAGGATCTCCTCGGCTTCAGCTTTTTTCTCGGGACTGATTCTTTCACTACTCATAAGACAATATTTCACAGTTTTTACTGAACTAAGAAATTCACTTAGGTGCTCTAAAGCCTTTTCCCTTCTTCTAAAGGAACCTCTGATAGTAAAAACGAGCGGGAATATTATGGCAATACTAAGCAAAGTAAGGTCCACATTGAAGCTAAGATCAAACTTCAAGGCCAGCAAAGTGATCAATGCTGAAATAAGCAAGGTCACGACGGTTCTCAAATTAATAATGGAAAAATACTTTCTAATAACCTGGTTTTTAATAATTTAGATAAATATATGCCATAATTATGGATAAGCGAACTTTCCTTCTGTATCTATTTCCTGCTCTCCTCATTTCTCAGTTTTATGCACAGGATGATTCAAATAAACTTCAGGAAAGTTTATCAGAACTGTTTCGTAATGAGGAGATGATGCATATAGCAATTAGATACTCTAATAAAGATATTAAAAAAGACACCAACGATTCCACCTTTATATATACCCAACTAAAATTTGAGGATGAGAATCTAAAGTGGGACTCTTTAGAGGTAAGGTTAAGAAAGCGCGGCAACTTCAGACTTAAGAATTGTTATTTCGCACCTATAAAATTAAAGACCAGTAAAAAAGAAGCGAAAGAAACTCCTTTTGAAGGCCATAAGAACCTGAAACTTGTTCTTCCCTGCCTCATCCAACGAGATATGAACGATAATATCATCAAGGAATACCTGGCCTATAAGCTCTATGAAATAATTTCGCCCTACCATTTTAAGACTAAACTTGTACAACTGGATTTTGAGGAGATCAAGAATAAAAATATTAAAGTTCACGAATTAAAAAGCTTTTTTGTGGAAGATGATAAACACATGGCTAAAAGGCTTGGCGGCAAGGTCCTAGATCATAAAACACATCCATTAAACCATATGCCCATGGAATCTGTGAGAAATTCTTTTTTCCAGTTCATGATAGGCAATACAGATTATTCCAACGCCTATCACCATAATACCAAATTGATCTTTGTAGACGGGCATATCATTCCCGTACCTTATGATTTTGATATGGCCGGTATGGTAAATACAAGTTATGCCACCGTCTCCCAGATCATGAACGAAAAACTGGATATAGAAGACGTGAGGCAACGTATGTACAGGGGATTTCAAAGAGACCTGAGTATTTTCGATAAAGTAAGGATGGAATTCCTGGTCAAAAAACCTGCTATATTAAATGAGCTCCAAAAATGTGAGGTACTTTTCGAGAATGAAAAAGAATATACTACTACCGTAGAATATATCGAGGAATTTTTTGATATCCTGGCAGATGACAAAAAGTTCCAGAGAGAAATTGTGGAAATGGCGAGAACCAAAAATTAAATGTTTCTAAGGGATAAGGTCTCTCAGATCCTCCAGGGTATTAGCATCATCTATTTTCTTATCTGTTCGCCATCTTAGAATTCTGGGAAACCTGGTAGCTACGCCGCTTTTATGTCGCTTGGATTCTGCAATCCCCTCAAAAGCGATCTCGAAAACATGATGCGGGGTAACACTTCTCACCGGACCAAATCTCTCCAGCGTATTCTTTTTGATCCATGCATCCAGTTGCCTGAATTCCTTATCGGTTAAACCGGAATATGCCTTGGCAAAGGTCACCAGTTCCTCTTTTTCTTCATCCCATAACCCGAAGGTATAATCGGTGAAAAGGTTGCTCCTGCGGCCATGGCCCCGCATAGCATAGGTAAGCACGGCATCTATGGTTAATGGGTCGACTTTCCATTTCCACCAGTCTCCTTTTTTTCTCCCTACCAGGTAGGGAGAATCAAGACGTTTAAGCATCAAACCTTCAGATTTCACTTCCCGGGAATTCTCGCGTTCCAAAGCCGCATCTTCCCAGCTATTAAATTGAATAGTTTCAGATAAATGCAGTGGCACCTCATCATCCTTGACCTCATGATATAGTTTTTCCAGAATACCCCTTCTCTTTCCAAAAGCCATGTCCCTGATGTCTTCGCCATCCCATTCCAGGATATCATAAACCTTAAGGATCACCGGAGTTTTCTCCAGCAGCTTTTTACTCACTTTCTTCCGGCCGATCCTGGTCTGCAGATCCTTAAAAGTTCCTATCTCACCTTTTGGAAAGGGTAGAATCTCACCGTCCAGAACGGTACCGTTTGGAATCGCCTCAACAAAAGCCTCGAATTCAGGATATTTATCGGTTACCAGCTCCTCACCCCGGCTCCAGACAAATAATTCATCGTTCCTGATGATTACCTGTGAGCGTATACCATCCCATTTATGTTCTGCACTCCATTCAGATACGTCTCCCAGATCTTTGGGTTCATCCTCAATGGCATAGGCCAGGTAGAAGGGATAAGGTTTGGAGAGAAAATCCTCCTCGTTCTCTTCCAAAATAAGCTTATTAAAACTGATTCTGGAAGGCTCCCAGTTGCCCATAAGTTTATAGGCAAGTATATCTTCGTCTATTCCGGTAGCTTTAGATAAGGCTCTGGTCATTAATTTCTGGCTCACCCCAATCCTGAAACTACCCGTGATAAGTTTGGTAAAAACAAAGCGTTCGTAATAGTTGAGATTCAGCCAGTTTTCAAAAAGGTATTCTTTCTTCTCTCTTTCGTCTTTAGGTTTAAGGTCTATGATCTCCTGCAGGAACTGGTTCAGGCTCTTTTCTGTAGAATCTTCTGAAGCCGGGATCACCAGGGCAATAGTTTCTGCCAGATCTCCGACAATATGGTAAGATTCTTCAAATAACCACAAGGGTATATTTGCCAGTTCTGATGCCCATTCGCGCATCAAGGTCGTATTCACAGGGCGCGGAGGACGGCGATGACTTAATATGGCAATGGTCCAGACCTTGTCTTTAGGAGGTGCGTTTTTAAAATATTCGGTTAGCGCCTCAACTTTTAAGGTTGTTTTATTGGTGCTGTCCAGTGTTCTTATGAGATCGGCAAATGCTTTCATTCTGAATCTTTTTCTTTTTCGGCTTCCATCTGGCCTGTTTCTCCTTCATATTGCGTCTCTTCGGTCCTGGCATCATAGCCCTGTTCCCTTAAAAATCTCGAAAATATATCGGTGTATCCATGGGTACAGATCACCTTTTCACAACCCGTCTCTTTAATTGAAGATAATAAGCCCTGCCAGTCACAGTGATCGCTAAGCACAAAACCCTTATCTATAGCTCTTCGCCTTCTTGCTCCGCGAAAGGTCATCCATCCACTGGCCGAAGCAGTTACATAGGGCACCATTTTTTTAATCCAGGTAGTCCCATGAGCACTACCCGGAGCAAGAACGATATTGCCTTTTATTTCCTCTTTCTTTATGTCTTTGGTGATTCTGGTGGTTTCAGGAAAATCTAGTTGAGATCGCAGCACCTCGGTCATGTTCTCGATAGCACCATGTGTATAGATCTTCCCTATAGAAGTATCTAAATGCTTTAATAACCGCTGTGCTTTTCCCAGAGAATAACCAAAAAGAACCGAGGTTCTTCCATCCTCTTTATTCTGTTGCCACCAGCTGTTAATCTCTTCAAAAACCTGCTTTTGCGGCGTCCATTTAAAGGCAGGCAATCCAAAAGTACATTCGGTTATAAAAGTATTGCATTTTACCGGTTCATAGGGTACGGCTACTCCATCATCCTCGGTCTTGTAATCACCTGTAAAAACCCACACTTCCCCTTTATGCTCTACCCTTATTTGCGAAGAGCCAATAATATGCCCGGCAGGATGCAACGAGAATTTAACCCCGTTTATGCTGAAGCTCTCATTCCATTCGATACCTGAAACATTTATTTCCCCAAGGCGATGCTTTATTATTGGCACATTACTGTGATGGGTGATATACTTCTTATGCCCCCACCTGGAATGATCTGCATGTCCATGGGAAATAATTGCCTTATCTACAGGTTTCCACGGGTCCAGATATACATTTGCCGCGGCACAATAGATTCCTTTATCATTAAAAGCCAGTAATGGAGTTCTCATATATTCTTCAGAAAGATTTTTAAATTAATTAATAGATATTTCATCAGAAAGGGATTAAGAAAAGATTAGCGATTGATGAAATTTATTTAGGTTTGGATTGGTACTAAAAACTGCCTGTTTAACTATATTTGTAATATAAAACCATTACCATAATGTCCTTTTCAGATTTATTTGGCTCGGGAGAGCACTTACGAAATCTTAGTCATTTCGCATCCATTGTAAACCTTGCTGCAGTTGATGGAGATATCAACGCAGAAGAAGAAGCTCTTCTTAAACGTTTTGCAAGAAAGTTAGATATCAGCGAAGAAGAGTATGATAAGGTTCTTGAAGACCCTAAGCTTTTTCCACTTTCAGCATACAACAGTATTGAAAGAAGACTGGAGCGACTGCATGATCTTTTCAGGATAATTTTCGCAGATCATATCATAGACGATGAGGAAACAGAACTTATAAAGAAATACGCCATTGGCCTTGGATTCTCAAGCCAGGCTTCTGAAGGCATTATTAAACGTTCTATACAGATATTTAGCGGTCAGTTGAATTTTGAAGACTACCGTTACCTGCTTGAAAAAGAAATTGACTGAGACTGGTCTCTGGTTTCAGCTTTCGCCATAAATTCTTCAGCTTTCTCGACCATTTTTCTGCTACCACAGAAAAATGGCACCCGCTGATGCAGTTCTGTGGGCTTAATATCCAGAATTCTTTTAAAGCCGTCGCTGGCCTTGCCCCCCGCCTGCTCAGTTAGAAAAGCCATAGGATTACATTCATATAGCAACCTTAGCTTACCGGCGCTAGCTTTTGAACTCTTAGGATACATAAAAATCCCTCCTTTGATCATATTCCTGTGAATATCTGAAACCATGGAACCAATATATCGCGAGGTATAAGGGCGATTACCCTCTTCCTGCTGGCACCATTTTATATAATCTTTCACTCCCTGAGGGAAATGAACATAATTGCCTTCGTTTATAGAATAGATCTGCCCGTCTTCAGGAAACTGCATATCTGGATGAGAGAGATACCATGAACCGAGCGCAGGGTTCAAGGTAAATCCATTCACACCATGCCCGGTTGTATAAACCAACATGGTGGAAGTCCCGTAAATAATATAACCGGCTGCCACCTGTTTATTTCCAGATTGCAGAAAATCTTCCATTTGCACCGGGGTTCCCACAGGAGTCACCCTTTGGTATATAGAAAAGATCGTACCCACAGAAACGTTCACATCTATGTTTGAACTCCCGTCTAGAGGATCCATCAGGACCACGTATTTGTTCTGATTGTCTCCCTTGTGCCCTTCGATCTGGATAAAATCATCATTTTCCTCTGAAGCTATACCGCAAACGATCTCTCGATTGGTAAGGGTTTGTATGAATTTATTGTTCGCGTAAACATCCAGCTTTTGCTGATCTTCACCCTGTACATTCGTTTCACCATAAGCCCCGATGATATCTACCAGACCGGCTTTATTAACTTCATGGTTTACCACTTTTGCAGCAAGTCTCAGGGAATTGATCAATCTGGAAAGCTCTCCGGAAGAACCCGGAAAATCTGCTTGATTTTCAATGATAAATTCTCCGAGAGTTTGATTTGGCTTAGGCATGTTCTTCTTTTTACGTTGGCTAAATTATTAAAATTTAAACTTACTACAACGTTTTCGCTGACAATACTAACATTGTTTATTTTTGTATAAAATATTTTACATGGAAATTAACATACGAGACGCCAGAGAGGAAGATATGGGCGAAGTTTTAGAACTTATTAAAGAGCTGGCAGTTTTTGAAAAAGAGCCTGAAGCGGTTATCATAGATAAGAATGACCTCATTCGGGATGGATTTGGCGCTAATCCTGCGTTTCATTGTTTCGTTGCTGAAGCAGATGGCAAGATAGAGGGAATGGCTTTAGTCTATTACAGGTATTCTACCTGGAAGGGAAAAACCGTGCACCTGGAAGACCTTATAGTAAGGGAAGCATTCCGCGGTAAGGGATTAGGATCAGCCCTATATACCGAGGTAATAAAATATGCAGCTTCAGAAAATGTAAAACGAACCGAATGGGTGGTTCTAAATTGGAACAAAGATGCCGCAGATTTTTACCGTAGAAGCGGGGCAGATGTCATGGAAGACTGGGATACAGTCCAGATGGATGAAAAGGCCATGCAGCATTTCCTGGAAAAGAAAGGTATCCTTTAAGAAGGTATTAGCAGGCTTGTCAACAGCAATCACTATTTTTGTTAGAAACCTGAATAATGACATAAGACAGCCTGAAATTTCAACTTATAGAGGGACTTTAAGGGCAAATGACATATCACCAACAAAATAAATAACAATAATATGGAATATACGATACGAGAGGCCAGAAGAGAAGATATGGATGATGTTCTCGAGCTCATAAAAGAACTTGCAGAACATGAAAACCATCTGGAAGATGTGGAAGTGACGGTAGCCGATCTTGAAAAAGAAGGTTTCGACCACGGAAACTTCAAATGCTTCGTGGCAGACGTAGAAGGAAAGATCGAAGGTATGGCTTTAGTATATTTCAGATTCTCCACCTGGAAGGGAAGAACCGTTCACCTGGAGGATCTTATCGTGCGTGAAAGTATGCGTGGTACTGGTCTTGGAGGGGCTCTGTATAAGCAGGTTGTAAAATACGGTCACGAAAACGGAGTTAAACGTATAGAATGGGTAGTTTCTGAAGGCAACAAAAATGCGATCGAGTTCTATGAAAATACAGGAGCCGAGATCAAGGAGAGCTGGAAAACTGTTCATATGGAAGAAAGTGGAATCCATAAAAACGTGAAGAAAAAGTGATCAAGGTTTATAAGTTTGGTGGCGCTTCAGTCAAAGATGCCGAAGGCGTAAAAAATCTTATTAAAGTTCTAAAAGAGACCGGTAGTGAAAATACTCTTATTGTGATCTCGGCCATGGGAAAGACCACTAATGCTCTGGAAGTAGTAGTTAAGGATTATTTACAGACCACCAGAATACCATCCAGTCTGGAAGAGGTCAAAGAGTATCATCGCAATATAATTGAGGAGCTTTTCCCATATAAGCAGGCTCCGGTCTATTTTAAGACAGAGGCTCATTTCACCGAACTTGAAAACTTCTTACAACATAATAGGTCTCATCAATACGATTTTGTCTACGACCAGATCGTGAGTTATGGTGAACTTGTTTCCACTACCATTGTTAGCGAATATCTCAATTCCCAGCAAATAGATTCTACCTGGCTGGATGCGCGAAATTTCATAAAGACAGATAGCACTTACAGGGATGCCCAGGTAAACTGGACTAAAACCCAGGATCTT
>JBFIMP010000034.1:0-15568 GCA_041611635.1 Christiangramia sp. | reverse complement strand
CTGGACAAAATCACATTGAAATCGGCTTCGCTATTATTCAGCTCCTCTTCCAGCCAGGCCCATTGCTGTTCTCCAAGAATTGTCCCTTCAGAAGGTGCATATCTTTTTTCAGGATCTGGATCCTCTTTTAAAGCATCTCTAAAATAACGGGTATCCAGAAGTATCACTTTAATACTCCCCTTTGGGGTTTCAAATTCATCGGCATGATAAACTCCTTCCCTTTTCCTTCTTTTACTGTTGGCCGGGACATCCATAAAATCCAGGAATAATTGCTGACTCTTTTCTTTAAAATGCCATTCCTTTCCGCCGTCATTCAGCCCATAATCATGATCATCCCAGGTGGCCAGGACAGCAGTTCGATTCAACACTTTTTGATAATTCTTATTTTTCTTTTGCAAAGCGTATTCCGCTTTCATTTTTTCGGCATCATCGGTATCACTATAAATATTATCTCCTCCCCATAAGAATATATCCGGATCATTCTTAAGAATTTCTTTCCACAATGGCTGAGGTGCATCTTCCCGATTGCAACTTCCAAAAGCGATCACAAAATCGGCTTCATTTTCAGAATTGATCCTGGAGGAGCTTCCGCAGGAAAGTAAAAACAGGAATAGAGGAAAAAACTTAACTAGTAACTTCATGGGTTCATTTTTGGATTGCAAATTTAAAGGATGCATTATTTCTGAAGTATTATTAAATTGTATATTTAGCCCCGATTATGATAGACACAAGAATACTGGAGATCACGGCCGAGCTGGCCAAAGCAGAAAATATAGTGATTGTACCCCATAAAGGCCCAGACGGAGATGCGATGGGCTCCACACTTGGGCTGATGCATTTTTTAAGGGATAAGGGGCATAAAGCGACCGTTATCGCTCCTAATGATTATCCGCATTTCCTTAAATGGTTACCCGGCAATGAAGAGGTGATCATTTATGAATCTGAAAAGGAAAAGGCCGATGAACTCATCGAGGAAGCCGATATCGTATTTACTTTAGATTTTAACCATCTATCCAGATGTGGTGGGATGCAGGAATCTTTAGTTGCCTCAGATGCCGTTTTCGTGATGATAGACCATCACCAGGAGCCTTCAGACTACGCACACTACACTTACAGCGATTCTAAAATGAGCTCCACCTGTGAAATGGTATATAAATTCATTGATAAGCTAAGGGCAAACAAAAAGATCACTCCAGAAATCGCTACCTGTCTTTATGCAGGGATCATGACCGATACCGGATCTTTCCGTTTTAGCTCGACTTCCAGCGATACGCATAGAGCAATCGCCGATCTTATTGATAAGGGAGCTAAAAATGACCAGATACACAACAATATTTATGATACCAATTCTGAAAACAAATTGCAGTTACTGGGAACCGCACTTCAGAATCTCAAAGTGAACAAGGAACTGAGAACGGCCTATATAAGCCTGTCCCAGGAAGAACTGGACCGCCATAATTTTCAGAAAGGAGATACCGAAGGTTTTGTGAATTACGGCCTTTCCCTGGATGGAATAATTTTCGCGGTAATTTTTATAGAAAAAGCGAACGAAGACCTCATCAAAATGTCTTTTAGATCTAAGGGAAATTTCGATGTGAATAAATTCGCAAGAGCTCATTTTGAAGGCGGTGGGCATATAAATGCTGCCGGTGGAAAAAGTGATCTCTCACTTAACGATACCATTGTAAAGTTCAACGAGATCCTTCCTGAATATTCTGAACAGCTTAGAAAATGAAAATTTTAATCCTTTTGTTACTGGTCCTTTCTGTTGCCAGGTGTAAATCTCCTGAAGCAAGATACCCTGTGTCTCAAAATTCCGGTTCTTATATAGACGAATCGGTAGAAAGAAACAAGGAGATGATCGCCAAAGAGGAAGAATACATCAAGCAAGTAATGGGTGAAAATACCGATACCGAATACCTGTCCTCTGCAGATGGTTTCTGGTATTATTACAATAATAAGTCTACCGATAGTATGAATACCCAGACTCCTGAATTTGGGGACATGGTTATTTTTGACTACACCATCTCCACCATAGAAGGAGAAACTATATACGCTGAAGGCGATAAACCTACCAGGGAGTACTCCATGGATAAAGAAAAACTATTTACAGGTTTAAGACAGGGATTAAAATTGATGAAAGAAGGAGAAACCGTCACTTTTCTTTTTCCTTCTCATAAAGCTTTCGGTTATTACGGCGATCAAGAAAAAATAGGCAGCAATGTGCCTATTACTGCAAAGGTGACTTTGCATAAAATAAAAGAAGAATCTGAATTAGAAACCAACAATTAAGAATGAAAACAAGAAGCATTTTTTTACTATTAACAGTAGCCCTTTCCTTATTCGCGTGTAATGAGGAATACCCAGAACTGGAAGACGGAATGTATGCCGAATTCAACACTTCTATGGGCCCCATAGTTGCTGAACTATATTTTGAAGAAACTCCTATGACCGTAGCCAGTTTTGTTACGCTAACTGAAGGAACCAGCAAAATGGCCGATAGCACCTATAAGGGCAAAAAATATTATGACGGATTGGTGTTTCACCGTATTATCGACGGGTTCATGATCCAGGGTGGAGACCCAACAGGAACCGGAAGCGGTGGCCCGGGTTACAAATATCCAGATGAATTCGTAGACAGCTTAAGTCACGATTCAAAAGGAGTTCTATCTATGGCCAATGCAGGTCCAGGCACTAACGGAAGTCAGTTCTTTATCACTCTTGCCCCGGTACCACAGCTAGATGGAAGACATACTGTATTTGGCAAGATCGTAAAAGGCCAGGACGTTGTGGATTCTATAGGAAAAGTTGAAACGGGACCGCGTGACAAGCCATTGAAGGATGTGGTGATGAACGAGGTTAATATCATTCGTAAGGGAAGTGCCGCTAAGAACTTCGACGCTCCTAAGGTTTTTGAGTCTGAATTAGCAGAAATCGAAGCTGAAAAAGAAGAAGAAGCTAAAAGAATGCAGGAAATGGCTGCAAAAAAAGCTTCAGAATTTGAAGCACTGGAAGCTCAAGCCGATTCTTTGGACAGCGGAGTTAAAATATACTTTGAAAATAAAGCCGATGGTGAAAAACCTAAGAATGGGCAAAAAGTAAAAGTTAATTATGAAGGGTATTTTGCAGATGGTACCATCTTCGATACGAACAGAGAAGAGGTTGCCAGAGAAATGGATATCTACAACGAGCAAAGAGCAGCTCAGAATGGTTACGGACCAATGGCAATGGATTATGGACCGGATGCCCCAATGATCCCTGGATTCAAAGAAGGAATTCAGCAAATGAGCATAGGTGATGAGGCTGTTATCTGGATACCAAGCGCGCTTGGATACGGAGAAAGAGGTGCCGGCGGAGTAATCCCTCCAAATACCGACCTGATCTTTAGAATAGAACTAGTAGAAATGGCTAACGACACTAAGTAAGTCGATACTTCTATAATAGAAAAAAGCCCTTAAGAAATAACTTAAGGGCTTTTTATTTTTTTAATACTGAATTCTAATTCTCAGGAATATTCTTCAATACTTCCAGTAAGAACTTCCAGTATTTCTGAGCTGAACTTATGCTCGCTCTTTCATCTGGAGAGTGCGCTCCCCTTATCGTTGGCCCAAAGGAGATCATATCCATATTCGGGTAGTGGCTTCCAATGATTCCGCACTCCAGTCCGGCATGACAAGCAGCAATCTCAGCTTTTTCTCCATTCATTTTCTGGTAAATCTCATCCAGGGTCTTTAAAATAGCCGAATCACTATTTGGTGCCCATCCGGGATATTCTCCAGAGAGTTTTACCTCAAAACCTGCCAGTTCAAAAACCGCTTTAATCGAACCAGCTAGATCATCCTTGGATGATTCTACAGAACTCCTGGTAAGACATTTAATATGAACTTCGCCGTTTTTCAAGGTGACATTTGCCACATTATTGGAGGTTTCTACCAATCCTTCAATTTCCGGGCTCATCCTGTAAACCCCATTATGAGCTCCTGCTAAAGCCAGAAGAACTTCACGCTGAGATTTTAGGTCCATAATGGAATTATGAGAATCTACCATCTGCAGCTCGATCGCCAGGTTTGGCTCAAGAGAAGCATATTCAGCTTTTATCTTTTCCCCGCGAGATTCGATCTCTTTTTTGAAACTTTCAACCTCGGTATTAGGAACTGCAACTATGGCTTCGCTCTCCCTAGGAATAGCATTTCTTAAACCACCTCCATTAATTTCTGAAATTCGAAGCTTAAGATCTTCAGAAGTATTCACCAGTAAACGATTCATCATCTTATTGGCATTTCCAAGACCTTTTATGATATCCATCCCGGAGTGCCCCCCTTGCAGACCTTTAACCTTAACAGAGAAAGTTCTGTAAGAGTCTGGCATTTTTTCCTCATTGTATTTCTTGGTTGCGGTGATATCCACACCTCCGGCACAGCCAATGCCAATCTCATCGTCTTCCTCGGTATCCAGGTTGAGAAGAATGTCCCCTTCCAGCAGATCTGGACTTAATCCTTTAGCCCCGGTCATTCCTGTTTCTTCATCTATTGTAAAAAGAGCTTCGATGGCAGGATGCTCGATGGAGTCGCTTTCCAGGATCGCCATCATAGTCGCTACTCCAAGACCGTTATCGGCTCCAAGGGTAGTCCCTTTAGCACGAACCCAGTCACCGTCTACATACATATCTATGCCCTGCGTATCGAAATCAAAATCTGTATCGTTATTTTTTTGATGCACCATATCCAGGTGAGCCTGCAAAACTATCTTTTTACGGTTTTCCAGGCCTTTGGTAGCAGGTTTAGAGATAACCACATTACCAACGCTATCCACCTCGGTCCTAAGGTTTAAATTATTTCCGAAGTTTTTTATGAATTCTATTACTCTTTCTTCCTTTTTGGATGGCCTGGGAACAGCATTCAAGTCGGCGAATTTATTCCATAAGACTTTGGGCTCCAGCCCTCTTATTTCTTCATTCATTGATCTAATTTTTGGTATCTTCACAAAGGTATTCGAAATTACCGATTTCTAAAATTTGAGCCCTTCCTAATATTTGTATTTTTAAGCCGTGAAGAGAAAACCAGTCCTATTACTCGCCATACTTTTTCCCATCCAGATCATTGCTATCAGGTTTTTATCTGGTTACTCCAGTTTGGTAGAGGAATATTACTCTCTTGGTCTTTATCCCGTGATCTCGAAAGTAATGCGCTACAGTCTTGGTATTGTGCCTTTCTCCTTAGGTGACCTTCTCTATGCCATATTGATCCTTCTGGCCATTTCCTGGCTGGTGAGGCGTATTTCGCAAAGATTCAGAAATCCAAAGATCTGGATACCCGACACCCTGGCAACACTTTCTATCATCTATTTTTGTTTTCACCTGTTCTGGGGTTTTAATTATTACCGCCTACCCTTACATAAAAGCCTGGAAATAGAAAGTGATTATACCACCGAGAAATTAATAGGCCTAACAAAAATATTGATCTCCAAATCCAACAAACTTCACTCAGACCTGGTTGAAAATGACTCCGTAAAAGTAGAATACGATTTCACCAAAAAGGAATTATTTCACATTACCCTTGAAGGTTATGAACATATACAAAAAGATTTTCCAGAGCTGGCCTATAACGGAAAGGCCCTGAAAAGATCTATTTACAGCCTTCCCCTAACCTATATGGGTTTTAATGGATATCTGAATCCGCTTACCAATGAAGCACAGGTGAATACCGTCATCCTTCCCTACAAGATCCCCACTACGGCAAGTCACGAAGTTGGCCACCAGCTGGGATTCGCCAAGGAAAATGAAGCAAATTTTATCGCCTGCCTGGTTACCATGAACCATCCAAATGAATATTTCAGGTATTCGGGATATACCTTTGCTCTTAGCTATTGTTTGAGTGAGCTTTTTAGAAGGGACCGCACCAAGGCAGAGGAGTTAATCTGTGAGATCAACCCGGGCATCATAAAGAATTATCGCGAAGTCGATGAATTCTGGCTAAGACACCAAAATCCTTTCGAACCAATTTTTAAGGCTACCTATAATAGGTATCTTATCGTAAATAATCAGTCAGATGGTATGAAAAGTTATAGTTATGTGGTGGCATTACTGGTAAATTATTTCGATGATGCGCATAATGCCCTTTAGAAGCTTATAATTTCTTTAATTTTTATTACTTTCAGGCTCTTAAATTTTAGACCAGTCTATTTTATTCTTAAACCACTAAATTTTATGAAATTAAAATTATTAATCTTAGGGCTATTCTTTAGTGCATTCAGCATGCAGTCTCAGGAATATTTCCCTAAAAATGATGGTGTAAAGACACGAAACACCAATTACACTGTATTTAAAAATGCAAAGATCCATGTCGACCCCCAAAATGTGATCGACAATGGGATGTTTGCTATTAAAGAAGGGAAAATTACCGCTGTAGGTAAATCTATCAATGTTCCAAAGAACAGTATTATTATAGATCTTAAAGGCAAGGAAGTCTATCCTTCTTTCATAGACCTGTATAGCGACTTTGGGATCCCCAAGCCAAAAAAAGCTGAAAACGGCAACTCTGTCCAGTATGACGCGGGCCGTGAAGGCTATTACTGGAATGACCATATAAGACCAGATACCGAAGCTGTTGCTAATTTCAGCTTTGATAATAAGGAAGCTGAAAAATTTCAGAAAGCAGGTTTTGGAGTGGTGAACACCCACGTCCCTGATGGCATAATAAGAGGAACCGGAATGTTGGTTGCACTAACTCCTGAAGTGACCGAAGGAGACCGGATCCTGGATGAGAGATCATCCCAATATCTTTCTTTCGATAAAAGCGTGCAGTCCAGGCAGGCTTACCCTACATCTATAATGGGAAGCATGGCCTTAATAAGACAAGCCTACCTTGATGCAAATTGGTATGCAGCCGGGAACGCCAAAAATAAGGACCTGGCTCTGGAAGCTCTTAATAAGAATAAATCGCTGGTACAGATCTTTGCCACAGATAATCTTTTAAATGAGCTAAGAGCAGATAAGATCGGGGATGAATTCGGAATTCAATATGTAATTGTTGGAAGCGGAAAGGAATATCAAAGAATAGATAAGGTGAAAGCTTCCAATGCGACCTATATCGTGCCTTTAAAATTTCCTGAGGCTTTTGATGTGGAAGATCCATACCTGGCCAACAAACTGAGTCTGGAAGAAATGCGCGAGTGGAATCAGGCGCCGGCGAACCTTAAAATGCTCGCAGAAAACAAAGTGCCATTTACCCTGACCGCACACTCTATAGATGCTGAAAAGGATTTTAAAACCAATCTTTTAAAAGCAGTTGATTTTGGTTTATCTAAAGAAGCCGCCCTGGCGGCCCTTACTACCGTTCCGGCCAAAACTATAGGACAGGCTGGAAAGATAGGGGTTATTAAAGAAGGTGCCTGGGCTAATTTCCTGATCACTTCTGGAGATTATTTTGATAAAAAAACCACTATCTACGAGAACTGGATCCAGGGAGAAAAGAAACTGCTAAACAGCATGGACGTTACCGATATCACCGGTAACTATGACCTGAAAGTTGACGGAAAAACCTATTCTCTGAACATCAAAGGTGAGCCCTCCAGCCCTAAAACCGAGGTGAAGCTCGGTGAAACTAAAATAGGATCCAAGATCAGTTTTAATGACAACTGGATGAACCTGCTGTTATCCTCTCCAGATACTACTAAAACTGAATTTATTAGACTGGTAGCCAATATTCCTTCTAAGACAGAGCAATTCTCTGGAAAAGCGATACTTCCAAATGGAAATGAAACTAGTTTCCAGGCAGTAATGAAAAAGGATTTAGACCAGGATAAAAAGGATGAAAAAGAAAAAGAGGGTGAAACCCACAAGCTTGTTCCGGTTACTTACCCAAATATTGCCTACGGATTCAAAAATCAACCAAAACAGGAAAATGTACTTTTCAAAAACGCCACTGTATGGACCAGTGAAGAGGACGGAGTTCTTGAAAATACAGATGTTCTTGTAAAAAATGGCGAGATCCTTAAAATAGGAAAAGATCTTAGTGCTGGTGGAGCAAAGGTGATCGATGCTACCGGCAAACACCTTACTGCGGGTATCGTGGATGAGCATTCACATATCGCGGCATCGGCGATCAACGAGTCTGGACACAATTCTTCTGCAGAAGTAAGTATGGAAGATGTGGTAGATCCAACCGACATAAATATTTACAGAAACCTGGCCGGTGGAGTTACTACTATTCAGTTATTGCATGGTTCAGCTAACCCAATTGGTGGACGTTCAGCAATATTGAAATTAAAATGGGGCGCATCTGCCGAGGATATGATCTTTGAACAGGCACCTCCATTTATAAAGTTCGCTTTAGGTGAAAACGTGAAACAATCAAACTGGAGTGGTAGTAGATTCCCTCAAACCCGTATGGGTGTAGAGCAGGTCTTTACAGATTATTTCAGCCGTGCAAAAGCTTACGAAACCAGTAAGAGTGAAGAAGGTTTCAGAAAAGATCTTGAAATGGAAACCCTGGTTGAAATCCTTAATGGAAAACGCTTTGTATCTTCTCACTCCTATATTCAGAGCGAGATCAATATGCTAATGAAAGTAGCTGAGAAGTTCGGTTTCAACATCAATACATTCACCCATATCCTGGAAGGTTATAAAGTAGCCGATAAAATGAAGGAACACGGGGTTGGCGCCTCAACCTTTTCAGACTGGTGGGCTTATAAATATGAGGTCAACGATGCCATACCATATAACGCATCTATCATGAGCGAAGTTGGTCTTACCGTTGCTATAAACAGTGACGATGCCGAGATGAGCAGAAGACTTAATCAGGAAGCTGCTAAAAGCGTAAAATATGGCGGTATGAGCGAAGAGGAAGCCTGGAAGATGGTAACCATCAATCCGGCGAAACTTTTACATATAGATAATCTGGTAGGCAGCATAAAAACAGGTAAGCAGGCAGATCTTGTGCTTTGGAACGAACATCCATTATCTATATACGCCAAACCTGAAAAAACTATGGTAGAAGGAGTTTTCTATTTTGACGTTGAACGCGATTCAGAAATGCGCAAAGAAATCAAAAGAGAACGTAATGAGCTTATTGGCCAGATGCTTAAAGCAAAGAATAACGGAGTGAAGACTCAGCCAGTAACCATAGACGAAAAACAAAGAGTTCATTGTGACCTACTGGAAGAGGTTAAATAAAAAATTGAGCAAAATGAAAACATTCAATATATATCTATTAATGGCGATCCTGGTAATTTCAGGAAATAGCTTCGCCCAGCAAACCCCGGCTGCGAAACAGTCGGAACCGATCACGATCGTTGGTGCCACGGCTCACCTGGGCAACGGCGAGATCATCGAAAACAGCCTTATCATTCTTGAAGATGGCAAGATAACAGAAGTAATAGCTAAAAATCTTACCAAAAGACAATACCCTGGTAAGATCATAAATGCCGAAGGTAAGCACGTTTACCCGGGGATCATTGCACCAAACTCAACGCTTGGACTGGTAGAGATCGCTGCCGTAAAAGCAACCCAGGATGAAGACGAAATGGGGGAAATGCTGCCAAACGTTAGAAGTTTGATCGCTTATAACGCTGAAAGTAAAATTGTGGAATCCATGAGACCTAACGGTGTTCTGCTTGGACAGATCGTACCTCGCGGCGGCAGGATTTCCGGTACCTCTTCTATAGTTCAGTTCGATGCATGGAACTGGGAAGATGCGGCAGTAAAAGAAAATGATGGTTTACACATCAACTGGTCAGATTCTTACCAAAGAGGCCGCTGGTGGAGAGGAGAAGACCCAGATCTAAAAGCGAATAAAGACTACCAGGAAGATGTGCAAAAACTTTCAGATTTCTTCATTTCAGCTAAGGCCTATCTTGATGGTAAAAGGGATTATAAGAACCTTCCTTACCTGGCCATGGAAACTGTATTTAGCGGAGACAAAAAGGTCTTTGTTCATGTAGATGGTGAAAAAGAGATCCTAGATGTGATTCAGTTCAAAAAAGAACATGGACTTAAAAATGTTGTGATTGTTGGAGGGTATTATGCTATTGATGTGGCCAAAACCCTAAAGAACAATGATATTCCTGTATTGGTAACCAGGCCACACAGCACTCCTGAAGAGGATTATGAAGACTATGACTATCCATACAAATTAGCCAACCTGCTTCATGACAAAGGTGTACTGGTAGCCATTGAAGGAAGCGGACAAATGGAAAGAATGAATTCCAGGAACCTGCCTTTCTATGCGGGAACCGTTGCAGCCTATGGCATGGATAAAGAAGAGGCCCTGAAATTGGTCACTTTGAATACCGCCAAGATTTTAGGAATTGATGGGAATTATGGCAGCCTGGAAAAAGGTAAATCTGCTACCTTATTTATTTCTGAAGGGGATGCGCTGGATATGCGCGGAAATATTCTTTCCCACGCTTTTATAGATGGAAGAGAGGTTAGCCTGGAAACTCATCAAACTGAACTTTGGAAACGATATTCCAAGAAATATAAAGACCAGGAAAGCGAATAGCATTTCCTAAAATTTTAGAGTTGTCTGAAATCCGGGCACGTCAAGCTGAACTTGTTTCAGTTTCTCTTTAGATTAATAATTTGATCTTTAAAGATCCTGAAATAAATTCAGGATGACGCCAATTCGGTTTTCAGGCAACTTTTTTTATGCCCATTATCTACGTATTTTTACGCCTATGTTAAAACAGATCACCAGTTCACAAAACAAGGAGGTAAAATGGCTGCTACAGTTACAGGAAAAGTCCCGTAACCGCCGAAAAGAAGGTGCTTTTATAACGGAAGGACAAAGAGAAGTCTCCCTGGCCGTTAAAGGCGGTTATATTCCACTTCATCTCTATTTTGTACCAGACCTGGTCGATTTCCAGGAAGTTCTGGAAATTTCAAAATTAAATACTGAAAAACCTGCTGCGATCACCGAGATAAGCCATGAGATTTATGAAAAGATCGCCTATCGCGGAAGCACTGAAGGTTTGATCGCGGTTTTTAAGACTCAAGAACATTCGCTGAAAGACTTGAAATTCAACGCTCCTTCTCCACTTATTCTGGTAGCAGAAGCACCTGAAAAACCCGGGAATATCGGCGCCATACTAAGAACCGCAGATGCTGCAGCTGTTGATGCAGTAATAATCGCCAATCCCAAAACAGATCTTTACAACCCAAATATCATACGTAGCAGTGTAGGTTGTATTTTCACCAATAAGATCGCCACCGGTTCTACTTCTGAAATTATTGAGTTCTTGCAAAGAAATAATATTCAAATTTACGCGGCTGCCCTACAGGCATCAAAACCCTATCATGAGATAGATTTCAAAAAAGCATCTGCTATAGTAATGGGTACCGAGGCTACAGGATTGAGCGAGGAATGGTTGAAAAATTCAACTCAGAATATCATTATACCCATGCATGGTGAGATAGACTCGATGAATGTTTCGGTCGCTGCGGGAATTCTTATCTTTGAAGCCAGAAGACAGCGATTCACTCACCCTGAATAAACCTGAATAACTTGACACCAGATACTCTTTTCTATATAATCATCGCCATTATAGTGGTCGATTTTATCATCGACAAGATCCTTGATGCTCTTAACGCCAAGCATTTTAACGATCCGGTTCCTAAAGAACTGGCAGATGTCTATGAAAAGGCTGAATATGAAAAGTCTCAGCGTTATAAAAAAGAACGCTTTCAATTCGGATTGATAACCAGCACTTTTTCGGTTTTGCTTACCCTGGGTTTTATCATTTTCGAAGGCTTTGCCTTTGTAGATACAATCGCCAGAAGCATTACCGATAATATAATACTTATAGCCCTTATTTTCTTTGGCATTATCATGCTGGGAAGTGATATTCTTATGACCCCTTTTTCCTGGTACAGCACTTTTGTGATCGAAGAAGAATATGGATTCAATAAGACCACGAAGAGGACATTTCTTCTTGACAAATTAAAAGGACTAGGCATGACGGCTATTATTGGCGGGGGTATTCTAGCGCTTATCGTCTGGTTTTACCAGATCGCCGGAGATGATTTCTGGTGGTACGCATGGATACTTATAGCTGTTTTCTCAGTTTTCATGAATATGTTTTACGCGAAACTCATTGTTCCCTTATTCAATAAGCAAAGTCCTTTAAAGGATGGTTCTCTTAGAGCGAAAATCGAGCAATATGCAAAAAGCGTAGGTTTCCAGCTGGATAATATTTTCGTGATAGATGGCTCAAAAAGAAGCACCAAGGCAAATGCTTATTTTTCAGGGTTTGGAAGTGAGAAAAGAATAACTCTCTATGATACGCTCATCAACGATCTCGAAGAAGAAGAGATCGTTGCAGTTCTGGCTCACGAGGTAGGACACTACAAGAAAAACCATATTATATTCAACCTTTTTGCATCGGTTCTTACTACAGGATTCACCCTATGGTTATTATCCCTTTTTGTTGGAAACCCAGTTCTATCAGAAGCCTTGGGAGTTGCGAAACCAAGTTTTCATATAGGTCTGGTAGCTTTTGGTATTTTATACAGCCCAATTTCAGAGATCACAGGTTTGATAATGAACTATATTTCCAGAAAATTTGAATATCAGGCAGATAATTATGCAAAAACCACTTATAATGCTGATTTTTTGATCTCCAGTTTGAAGAAATTATCAAAAAACACTTTGAGCAATTTAACTCCCCACAAAGCCTATATTTTTGTACATTACTCTCATCCCAGTCTACTACAGCGGCATCGTAATTTGAAGGCCGGGATTTAGTTGTTACCTTATAATCTTAATTGTATTTTTATCCCATGACAGAGGCAGCTATAGCAAAAGAGAATAAGCAGATCGCAAGGCAGTATAAGGAGCTATTGCGCATAAGCTATCAAACCCTTACCGAAGATGATAAAAAGCTGATTCGAAGGGCCTTTGATACGGCTGTGGATGCTCATAAGGATCAGCGTCGTAAATCTGGGGAAGCTTATATCTTCCACCCTATCGCGGTAGCAAAGATCGTAGCTTCAGAAATTGGTCTGGATGCCACTTCTATTGCTGCAGCCTTGCTGCATGATGTTGTAGAAGATACTAAATATACCCTGGAAGACCTTAGAAGTATGTTCGGGGAAACCGTCGCAAAGATCGTTGATGGGCTTACCAAGATCTCCAGCCTTAAAAAGGACAAGGACGTATCGTTACAGGCAGAGAATTTCAGGAAAATGCTGCTTACCCTTAATGATGACGTAAGGGTAATTATTATCAAGATCGCAGACAGGTTGCATAACATGCAGACCATGGACTCTATGAGGCCAGACAAGCAGGTCAAGATCGCTTCAGAAACACTATATATTTATGCTCCCCTGGCCCACAGGATCGGGCTTTACAATATTAAAACAGAACTTGAGGATCTGGGATTAAAATATACCGAACCTGAAATTTATCATGACATTCTTACCAAAATAAAGGAAAGTAAGGAGGATCAAGATGCTTACATAAAAGAATTTAGCAAGGTAATCCAGGATTCACTGGACAAGGAGGAACTGGATTATGACATCAAAGGCCGTCCTAAATCCATCTATTCCATCAATCGAAAGATCAAGGCCCAGAATATTAGTTTTGACGAGATCTACGATAAGTTCGCCATTAGAATTATCTACCGTAGTGAGCCTTCACAGGAAAAGTTCCTGGCGTGGAAAATATATTCTATAGTTACAGATCACTTTCGCCCTAACCCAACAAGGCTAAGGGACTGGATATCATCCCCGAAGTCCACCGGGTACGAAGCATTACACATTACAGTAATGGGACCTAAAGGTCGCTGGGTTGAAGTACAGATTAGAAGTGAGCGCATGAACGAGATCGCAGAAAAAGGATATGCGGCTCACTACAAATACAAACAGGGAGACAATAATAAGGAAGAAAGAGGCTTCGAAGAATGGGTCACCCGTTTACAGGAAGCATTGGAAAGCCCCGATGTTAACGCGGTGGATTTCGTGGAGCAATTCAAACTGAATCTCTACTCTAAAGAGATATTTGTTTTTACTCCACAAGGAGATCTTAAATCTTTACCTAAAGGATCTTCCCCGCTGGATTTCGCTTTTAGCATACATACCGAAATTGGATTACACACCCGGGGAGCCAGGGTAAATAACAAACTGGTTCCACTAAGTCATGAATTAAAGAGTGGTGACCAGGTAGAGATCATCACCTCAGATAACGCCAAGCCAAATGTA
Organism: Christiangramia sp.; assembly: GCA_041611635.1. Classification (GTDB taxonomy): domain Bacteria; phylum Bacteroidota; class Bacteroidia; order Flavobacteriales; family Flavobacteriaceae; genus Christiangramia. The sequence goes on along the minus strand of JBFIMP010000034.1, from coordinate 1,374 downwards.
AACTGGCTGGATTACGCAAATACAGCAAGAGCCAGGGCCAAGATCAAATCTTCACTCAAGGAAGAGAAAAAGGAAATCGCCGAAGAAGGAAAAGCGGTGCTGGCCAGAAAACTGAAAGCTCAGAAGATACAGTTCAACGAAAAGTCTATCAACGAGCTGGTGGTTCACTTTAACCTAAAAACAAGTCTGGACCTCTTTTACCGTGTAGGGATTGGTAAGATCGACAATAAGATGCTAAAGGACTTTGCCAGTTCCAGAAGCAACTCGCTGGTAAGCTATTTTAAAAGCAAGATCAAAAAGCCCCAGGTTTCCATAGATCTGGATAAAGAGGAAGTTACAGCAAAATATGATCAGCTTGTATTTGGTAAGGAAGAAGAGAAACTGGAATATAAACTTTCTAATTGTTGTAATCCTATACCCGGGGACAATGTTTTTGGATTCATCTCTGTGAACGATGGGATAAAAGTGCACAAAAAGGATTGTCCAAATGCACTGCAGTTACAGAGCAATTATGCCTATAGAATCATTCAGGCTAAATGGATAGATAGCTCGCAGCAGGACTTTACGGCTGTTATCAACCTTCAGGGTATAGATAATTTAGGACTGGTAAGTGAGATCACTCAGGAAATTTCCAGTAACATGCACGTAAATATGAAAAACCTTAATTTCGACAGTTCAGATGGTGTATTCAGTGGCCGTATCACCTTGGTGGTAAAGAATAATAATATCCTAAATACCATCATTCAGAGACTGAAAAAAATTAACGGGATAGACAAGGTTAGCCGTGAATAAACTTTTACCTTTGCAGAGCAGATTATGAGCAAAAAAGTCGTAAATAAAAACGATCAAGGGGTCGTTAAAAACGTTTTCACCAAATATCTCGAGGAAAAGGGGCACCGTAAAACACCGGAGCGCTTTGCCATTCTTCAGGAGATCTACAATTCTGACGATCACTTTGATATTGAGTCTCTTTATATAAAAATGAAGAACAAAAAATATCGGGTAAGTCGCGCCACTTTATATAATACCATCGAATTATTACTGGAATGCGGACTCGTTAGAAAACACCAGTTTGGTCAAAATCAGGCTCAATACGAAAAATCATATTTTGATCGTCAACACGATCATATCATACTTACAGACACCGGTGAAGTAATCGAGTTTTGTGATCCACGAATACAGAGCATCAAGCAAACTATAGAAGAAGTTTTTGATATAGAGATCAAAAAACACTCTCTCTACTTTTACGGAAATAAAAAATCAACCAATTAAGTTTCAAAATTCATGGCAGTAGATTTACTACTAGGTCTTCAATGGGGTGATGAAGGAAAAGGCAAAATTGTTGACGTCCTTACCTCCAAATACGATATTATT
>JBFIMP010000033.1:0-15584 GCA_041611635.1 Christiangramia sp. | reverse complement strand
TCCCACCTGAAATAAAGCTTTTCAATGAACTCTGAGCTGTTAGAGACCTCATCGATCCCGGCAGCATAGGAATAATTTTTTCCCAACAGCCTGCGGGTCTCACTATTTTTTGGGCCGAGGTGTAAAATTGGCCTGTCTGCCTTTACACAATGGGCAAATTTTCCAGGCAAGAACGGACTGATCTCCGATTTTGCTTCCAGGATGATATTTACACTGCTATTTTCCTGGAGAAGGCTAACCTCCCTGAAACTTCTGTTCTCAGGTATAACCACTATTCCAGGATTTTCAGCAGCCCTTGATTTTAAATATTGCGTATGATGACCAGTGCGCCCTATTAACAACAATCTTGAGTCTTTTCGGGCTTCCGGAATCCTGCTCAGGAAATTTTCAAAAGCCTGAACAAGCCACTGCGGCTGCCGGGCCTGCAAAAGATTTCCTGCATGCAGCAGGTTGAACTTCTTTTTATCAAAATAATCAGGCAAAGCTCCCTTAGGCTCATAGGAATTATCTACCTGATGGGGAATGACCTCCCCCTTTAGGCGGTAACCTTCAAAGAACTGTCCCATCCACTCCTTCAATAACAAACTTGGAAATACAGGAAATTGTGCTTTTTCGGCGATCTTTCCTATAAATTCCTCTTTTTGTTTATACCCCGGTTCTTTCCAGGGGTAAGGTTTTGGGTAAAGATGCATGGGGTAAGGATCATGCATATAGGCCACCCACCTGTCATGCCATTCAGGTATTTGAAGCAAAGCATGATGAGGCCTGAAACTACCACCCTTACTCAAGGTAAAAATAAGATCGGGCTTAAAATCAACCTCTTTTAAAGCAGAAAGCATACTATTTCGGTCATTTAAAAGGGTAAAGGAAAAACCAAACATCTTTTCCATTGGCCGGTTTAGTTGCAATTTAAGATAATAGCGAATATAACGTTCCAGCCGGCTCAGGAAAAAAAGCATACTTCTCCTGTTCTCCTTCATTGAAACACAAGGAATATTTTCTAGGCTTATATTCTTTCGGGTATAATGGTAAACCACTGGCTCAAAACCTGCTTTTTTAAGATTCTGTATAAGAGCTACTCTCCCTTTAGCACCACTGCTATCTTCCACGTCGATAGATTCGACGACAACTAGGATCTTTTTTGGCATTATCGAAATCACGGGAGATATGGTGGTTTAATAGCGAAAATAAAAATAAAAACCACAAAAGGCATTCAAAGAAAGATATAAAATCTATCCTTACCACGAAAAGAGGAGGCTAGAGTAAATTCCTACTGTCAAATAAATTTTAATCTTATCAATTAATTCCATTCCTTAGCAATAAGTAAATCATTTCCTGATGAAAGTTGACCTAATTGCTGGGGCCAGACCCAATTTTGTTAAGATAGCAGCACTTATTCACGCTAATCGGGAAGAAGGAAATTTTTTAGATTTCCGCCTTATCCATACCGGACAACATTACGATGAAAAATTAAGCAATAGCTTTTTCAGGCAATTGAAGCTCCCGGAGCCAAATATCAATCTGGGAGTAGGCAGCGGAAGCCAGGCCGAACAAACAGCTGCTATCATGCTGGGTTATGAACAACTTTTAGAAAAAGAGAAACCCGATCTTTGCGTAGTAGTTGGAGATGTAACTTCCAGTATGGCCTGTGCGATCACCGCAAAAAAAATGCGTGTGAGGTTAGCTCATATAGAGGCAGGAATCCGTTCTAATGACTGGACAATGCCGGAAGAAGTAAACCGTGTCCTTATAGATAGTATCGCCGACCTTTTTTTTACCACCACTGAAAAGGCTTCCCGAAATCTTCAGGATTCAGGAATCCCAAAAGACCGCATTCATTTTGTTGGAAATACCATGATCGACACTTTACTGAGATTCAAAACTGATTTTTTTAAACCTAATATCTGGAATGAGCTTGAACTGCAGGTGAAAAATTATATAGTAGTCACCCTTCATAGGCCCGGAAATGTGGATGAAGCTGCAAAAATCAAAGCTATGCTTGAAGAAATTGGCAGGAATGCAAATGGCCTGCCGGTTGTATTTCCGGTACACCCCCGTACTGCTAAAACTCTAAAGGATTTGAATATAGATATATCTAACCTTTATCTGATCGATCCATTAAGCTACCTGGAATTCAACTACCTGGTAGAAAGGGCGAAATTGGTGATCACAGATTCTGGTGGCATTACCGAAGAAACAACGGTCATGGGAGTACCCTGCATTACATTAAGAGATAATACCGAACGTCCAGAAACCATAGAACTGGGAACAAATGAACTAATTGGCACTAATCCCTCCGATATTTCAGAAGCTTTTAGTAAACTCTTTAGTGGAAAATGGAAGAAAGGAAAAACCCCTCCTCTATGGGATGGACATACCGGAAAAAGAGTTGTTAGAGTGTTAAGCAAACTTGAAAGTTCCTTTTAATTTCAAAAGCGGTTGCAATATTGGGTAAAATATAAAGCCCAACTTGTACTTGGACTTTTCAAAAAGATCCATGTTACTTTTATTAAGCGCTTCATTGATCAGGGAATAAGATTTAAGGTCAAACCCCATTCTAATGAAGAATTTAGTCAAGGATTTGGAAAGTTCACCAGCCTTATCGGTATGTTCTATAATCAACTTGGCAGCATGAATTTTCGAATTCACCCTCATAGAATTTGCCTGTTTGAACTCACCAGTATTTGAGGCGGCATGTTTTCTACCAAAATACAGATACTTTTCGATGGTGATTCCTTTTGGGCGTTTTAAGAGAATTCGGGTATACAATTCCCATTCCTCAGCAAACATGAGTTCTTCATTAAATTTTTCATTCTCAAAGCATCCTGCTTTCCATATCACCTGACAGGAATTAAACGGAACCTTCCCGGTAATAAGTTCCTCTACTGCCAGACGCTTATGTTGACGTACATTATAATCCTTTTCACAATCAAAATCTTTATTCAACTCTTGAAAAAAAACAGTTCTTAAATAACGGCAATAATCTACATTGTTTCTGATAATCTCTTCAATACTCCATTTTAAACAATCAGGATGTGGAATATCATCATCATCAAAAAAAACGACATAATCACCCTGCGCAACCTCCAGCCCCATATTACGGCAACCAGGGAGTCCCTTTTTGTAAATATCATTTCGTGTGAAGTATTTAAATCTTGAATCCTGGTCCAGGTAAGTATCAAGGATATTTTTTGTATCGTCGGTACTACCATCATCTATAATTAAGCATTCCCATTCCTTATATGATTGTTGAATTATAGCTTCAATTGATTCACTAATTAAGTGACCTCTGTTATAAGTAGCCATTATTATTGAAACCATATTTTCTTTTCTATTCATACAAAATGCTGACTTCGGGAATTTTCTCATGATTTGTTTGTAAACTAAGGATATTTTTAAATCAATATTCATTAATAGAATTACTTAGGAAGCATTCCTTCGATAGCGATTATTTATATCTATATATTGCAAAACCATCTACTCGATCATAGAAAACTATTTCATTATGTTCTAATAAAGACTCAACCTTAGCTTCAGTGCTAGTATACTTTTTGGTATGACCAAATTTTTCACTTTGAATGGTAATTAACAGATCAGCCTTGGTATTATCATTAATTACTTTAGAACTTACAAGTTTTGAAGAGTCCCTTTTATCATACTTGGTGAATTCCAACCACTGTAAAACAGTATGCTTAGCTTTCGTAGTCAATACAATATTTTTATCGGTTGAATTCACAAATTCCATTAAACCAATTATATCATTCTTTTTATCCGGCAAATACGTAAAATAGGATATGATAGCAAGAAATGGAATTGCTGCACCTGAAAGAAAAATTACTTTTTGTATTTGTTTTGAATTTAATTGTCTCCGGAGCTGTTCAATCCCAAAGCCAACAATTAAGAATATTCCAGGTGCCAAATAAAGAAAAAGTCGATCTGAAAACGGATACATTTTCAATGCACTTAATACCAAATGAATAGAAAGCGAAACAAAATATATTGAAACAATCCCTAAAAGTTCATCTCGAAATATTCTTTTCCTATTTATAACTACCTGTAAAAAGCCAAAAAGAAAAAGGATAAGCATAGCTAAACCAATAAGTAAATAGGTTGAAAAGAAAAATATATAGATTCCCTTAGCCTGTATGGCTAGCCATCTGAAAATAGAAATATCTAAAGGCATAAAAGCTTGACTCCAGTAATTTACCATATAACTTTTCAAATTAGTAGCTCCTTGCTGATTCATAAACCAGATATAAAATAATAAATAGGGTATTGGAGCCAAGAAGTATGGGATAATTCTTTTAAGTATTTTCAAATTCAATAAATTGTTTCTTTTTCCCACTAAAAATTTAATCAAATGAAATACTAAAAAGGCGGCACTAAAGAACAATCCAACATTACTTAGCAAGCAGAAAAAACTAAAAAATAAAAATGTTTTAAGTGATCCTTTAGTATAATAAAAGTAGTTGACAGCTAATAACCCCATAGTGAGGTCTAATGAATATTGCTTTAATTTTAAAGAATTTAATAATATAAAGGGATTAAAACAGAATAAGGCAATTAATAATATATGAATAATTGGGTGGAATGATCTCTTTAATATTCTGTTAAAAAGAAAAAGAGATGCACAGGAAGAAATAAAAGTTAAAATATTAAGCGAGATATAAGGCTTAGTGATTCCAGAAATAAGTTTTTGTACCAATAAAAATAAAGGAGGAGCACTCTGCATATTCTGAAAGGGATAAAATAAATGCTCTAAAGAATGATTAATTATATCTAATCCCAGATTAACTTCATCTCCGTTAAAGGACCACTGTACAAATTGATAATAGAACCGAAAAAATATCCCTGAAATTAGAATTATAGCCAGAAATAATTTTTTGGTTTCCTGGTTCATATGAATGAGCTTTAAAAAAAAAGTATTTATAACTGTTTTATAATTCATTTGACAAACCTATACCTAAGCACCTTAATTTTTAAAAAGGTTATACCTGAAAATACAGTAGATAGCTTTTACACCATCTTTCCAGTTAATTTTTTTTCCTTCTTTGTAAGTTCTTCCGTAGTAAGAGATACCCACTTCATAAATCCTTACTGCGGGGATACGACTTATTTTAGCAGTAACTTCAGGTTCAAAGCCAAATCTTTTTTCTCTCAAAGAAAGTGATTTCAGCATATCGCTCCTAAATAGTTTATAACAGCTTTCCATATCGCTTAAATTAAGATTGGTAAGCATATTAGAGAGCGTGGTGAGAAATTTATTCCCTATTGTATGCCAGAAAAAAAGGATTCTATGGGGATTATTCCCTTTAAAACGAGAGCCATAAACTACGTCAGCATGCCCCCCAAGGACAGGTTTTAGAAGACATATATATTCTTCAGGATCATATTCCAGGTCGGCATCCTGTATTATCACATATTCTCCGGTTGCTTTAGCAATTCCGGTATGCAAAGCTGCTCCCTTTCCTTTATTCTTAGAATGTTTAATATATTGAATATCTAAATCTGCATGATGAGAAATACAGTTTTCAATAGCCATGCGGGTGTTATCGGTAGAACAATCATCAACAATTATGAGCTCTTTAGCGATATTATTGGGCAGGCTAACTTTACTTATTTTTTCCACTATCAGATGAACTGTTTCACTTTCATTATAAGCAGGAATAATAATGGATAATTTTTTCAATAACATAAGTGGCTTTATAATAGATAAAATATAAGTCTAGTTTTTCAATCTTTTAGCAGTAAATTGAACCTTCATACAAGATTAATTAATTGATTTCACAATATTCTAATTATAATTCTAAACATCATAAATCATTTTCTTCCAAATTCTAAAAGTTTCAAACTAATATTTTCTGCCTGAATATATATTTTGGAAAAATCATTCTCTTCTATTTTCCTTACCACTGCTTTAGGTGAGAGATGGCAATCATAATATTCCAAAACATAATTTTTTAATGAATCTATTTGACTTTCCTCCAAACTAAATGATTTTAGGATCAATTGATCAAGTTCTTCCAGAGAATCATAAACCAGTGCGGTTTCCATATGTTTCAAACTAGGGTACATCAATTGAGCATATGTCTTATGGATTATTGGGATACAACCCATCGACATCGCCTCAACAAGATTATGGGACTGGGGAATAAAAATACCTGGTAGAGCAAGGTAAAAATGGAATTCCTGAAGCACCTCTTTCAGATTATTTAAAGGAATTCTGAACTGTTTTGAGGAATTAATAATTATGGCTTTATGATCGATTTTCCCATCAATAAAGCTCCTCAGGGCTGAATGGCTTCCGATTTCATAGTAATATGGTTGCTCCTGAATAAATTTTGCTACTTCACTCCTACTCGCTATCTTAAAGAAACCGGCTTTGGATATCTTATTATAATGCTTAGGATCAATGTTCCCGGACATGAAGACAGATTTTTTACGCTTCTGGCCTGCTTTGTTCTTACCAGGTTGAATACTATTCCTGTACATCCCGGGATACTCACTCATGGGAACATAATAGGAGTTTTCCACGCCTTTCCCGAAGTAATCATTACTTAGCTGGTCCTTTGTTATCACCAGATCTGCTTCCTCAGGCTTTCCTAGCTTCACCCGCTCCTTTAATATCCAGGACCCGTAAATAAATTCTCCCTTTTTCCGATTCAATACAGTAAGAGCTTCTTTATTCTTAGGGATAAAGACGGTATAACCATTTAAAGTAAAGAATTTGATAAAATTATAGAGGTACCGATTCAATGCGATTTCATCGATCTCCAGAAACACTTTCTTTCGTCTTTCCTGATTGAATTGGGTTAGAAAGAGGGTTTTATAGAACCTAAAATTGTCCCGCACCCACCTTTTTATTTTTCTCCTGGCTTTGTATAGGATCATTTCCCAGAAATGTTTTTTCTTTTAAACATTCCCAAAGCCCTGAAAGGCTTTAATAATTTATTCCCCAGTTTATAGTCCAGACTATCCATGACCTGTTGCTTAAAGGCTTCACTTTTTTTATTCGAATTCAGCCAATTATGGACAAATAAAGAGAAGTGTTCTTTATAAAGTTCAGCATGCTTGTTATAGATATATTCTGTAATAGCATATTTAGCAAGATTAGCCTTTTTATTCCTCGAATTTTTCTTATTTCTGTAATTGAATAGTACCTCTGGAATAACCTCGGCATTGCCTCCTGTTTTTAATAATCTTATATAGAACTCCCAATCTTCATAACCTTTCAGCATTTTTTCATCATAACCTCCTGCAAGTTCAAAATCTCTTTTTTTGAAGATCGCGCTTAAAACACAATTTTTAATTAGAAAATCTTTTAATTCACCACCGTCCGGTATAAATTCCCTAAAATCACTTTTAGTGCGAAACCATCTTGCATAACACGTAACTATTTTTACAGCGGGATCATCATCAAAAAAAGTGATGGCTTTTTCACAAAATTCCTTTTCATAATAGTCATCACTATCCAGTATCAGGATAAAATCTCCCGTTGCAGCAGCTATACCCTTATTCCTCGCAGCACTCACTCCTTTATTCTCCTGGCTAATGAGCTTGTCGATCTTTTGTTCCAGAGATCTTAACTTAGTCTTCGTCTGTTCATTGGAACCATCATCCACCACAATTATCTCCTTCTCTGGCCAGGTCTGCGCCCTTGCCGAATCTACAGCCTGCTCTATATATAAATGGTCATTATAACAGGGAATAATTATGGAAATCTTTCTATCAGGCTGCATCTGCTATTTATTTCATGCTAAAATAAGGAACTACTTTTAACCATAGATATCCTTCCAGCTTTTCATCACTGAGACCTCAGAATATTCCATATGGATAAACTCCCTCGCGTTTCTCCCCATCTCTTCTCTTAAGTTCTCATTCCTTATTAGTAATTCTACCTTAGCTGAAAAATCTTCAACATCTTTTTCTTTACACAAAAATCCAGTTTTTCCATCCTTAAGGGTATATTTTACTCCTCCGGTATCAAAAGCTACCACCGGTATTCCACAGGCCTGGGCCTCGGCAGTCACCAACCCCTGGCTTTCCTGCATCCCGACTTCGTTTGTCACTGAAGTCATCAGGAATATATCTGCATCCTTCAATAACCTGCGAACTTCCTCCGGTCCTACCTTACCTTTAAAGGAAACCTGCCCGGTAAGTTCTAATTCTTCAACCTGTCTTTTTAACTTTTCCTCATAAACCCCTGTTCCAGCAAGGATATATTCCACTTCCAAGCCTTGTTTTATTAAAGTACTCACAGCTTTTATTCCATATTCCTGGCCTTTCAGTTCATCCATCCTTCCCACCGTGATTAACCTCAATCTCCCTTTTTGATCAGGGCTCGGCATGGGTTTAAAATAACAGGTATCAACAGCTACAGGTACGGTAATAATTTTGTGTTCGGGAGCTTTCAGTGATTTCAGCTTACTTTTTAAAAAAGGAGTGTTACATACCAGAATATCGGCGACCTCGAACAGGTTATCATAGTATCCTTCCTCCGGGATCCTGTTATTGATGGGAAAATGAAGGTCATGGCCATGAAAACTGGTAATGATCCGACTCTTCAGAAGGCCAGCCTTTTTAAGGCCATCTACCGGGCTTTTATTGGTCCCATACTGTATGTGAATAACATCATAATCCCGAAAGGATTTATAAAAAAAGAATTGGAATACCGCAAAAAAACCTTTTCGATCATGCTCCTTGTAGAATCTAAGTAAGGGGGCTAAAAGATCAGGTGTTTTAAGAAGAAGCCGTGCTGCCCTCAGTACTTTTCCAATTTTTTTCTCAGGGATCTTATAATCTTCAAGGATCATTTTATCCTTAAGTCCGAATTTCCGAAAGAGTTCCAGGCTGGCATTTCGGGGAATATCGCATACCTCTTCAGTCAAGATCTTTACCTCGTAACCAAGTTTGATAGCAATTACCACTTGATTGACAATAAAGGTTTCCGAAAGCTGCGGAAATTTCCACACCTTAAAAAGGACTCTTTTCTTCAATTTTGCTTCTATTAAATTTATAACCAGAGATCATTGTTTTTTTCATAAAGCTTCAGATACTCACCCTGTATCCTTTTACCAATATTTACTTTTAAAGTGTCAAGATATTTCCTTTTTATCTTAGGGTAAGATTTTAAGTTACTTTCGAGATATCTTAAGGACTGAACGGCACTTTTTGCATTCTCGAAAGTTCTGAAGCCGCTAAGAGTGCTTTTACCCTCAACTCGATAAAAGACCATGGCATCAGCTACAAATTTCACTCTTCGTGTATTTATAAGAACCCTGCTCATATACTCGGCATCGTCATTATTTCCAAGATCTTCTTTCCATTCCCCTGCCTTTTCAATTAATCCTCTGGGAATAAGGTAGGAGTGTATTGGCAGAAACTCATCATTTTTCCCGAAACAGGAAAGCAGCTTAAGGGGATTTCTGAAGTTACGATATGAATTTTGCCTATACTTGAACTTGTCAAAAAGATCTTGGTTGGAAAAATACCCCCACTTACCGGTTAGAAGGATTTTCTTTCGAGCGTGTTTTAATTGTTTTTCCAGCTTTTCAGGATGCAAAAGGTCATCTGAATCCAGAAACTGGATATAGTCACCCTTTGCATGCTCAAGCCCTATATTCCTGCAGGAAGCAGCTCCTTTTGGCTTTTCCTTTGGCCTTTTCAGGAAAATAAACCTTCCATCCCTGGAAGCATATTCTATACCGATCTCAGGCGTGGTATCAGTGGAATGGTCATCTACAATAATACACTCCCAGTTAGCATAGGTCTGGTTAAGGACCGAATCCAGGGTAGCTGGAAGGAGATCTTCACGGTTGAAGCACGGGATGATTATCGAAACTAATGCCTGCATTTTTCCTTATTTCTCTTTGAAGACTCCCAAGTCATCTTTTAGATATTTTATGACCTCTTTGTCAAAAATAATTACTCCATTTTGATTTAAATGTCTGGAGTCTCCAAAATGTAAGGAGTCATCAAGTTCTTCAATATAATTGAAATTCATATAAGTCCCTTTCGAAGAATAATATTGATCAATCTCTGCAGCATTCTCGAAAGCATTATAATGGTGATTTGTGATTGGAGACATTATAAGGATATATTTCACCCCTAGATCATCCATATAATCCAGGCTTCGCTCGAAGGCCCTTTTCTGCTTTTCGCTGAAGTATAGTTTTCTAGCACCTATCTCTACAGGATAATTATGTATGATCCTGGTTTCTACATAACCACCACCCGGAATATAAAGATCGTCATTATTTCTTACTGGTTCAACAAAGCCATCATCGGGAGCGAGGTGAGCTTTGTAGAAAGAGTAGATAAGGTTATTATATACCCTTACCTTATTAATTCTAGCAGCCATTTTCACCGTCTCCCAGTCGATATAGGGCAAGTTCGAAATAATATCTAGCGCTGATTCTATACGGTTCGTAGCAAACCATTCGGCATTCACTTCGTAGATTACATATTCAGGATCTATTTTCTTGAGGTATCTTCTTATCATGAATTCTGTCTGTAAAGGTGTCTCCCCTGCGGTGCCTAAATTGAAAGCATCTATTCCATTTGCCTCAAAAATTCTGGTATCAAAACCTTTAAAGGCAAGAGAAGTTCCAAATATCAACAAATCTGGATTTTTCACCTTTTCAGCATCCCGCAGTCGTGAATAGGTATGCCCGCGTTGTCCTTTTACGTAATTTAGGTTCTTTTTAAATTTAGGATTTCCCAGCTCGCCTACTAGGATCACGAAGCCACAATAAACTAAGAAAGCGAATGTAAAAAACAAGAACAGTTTCAGGCCAAATTTCCTCATTATTTCTAAAATTGAAAGTAAATAAACGGAGATTCACCGGTCTGCATATACATCCCTATACAGGCTATAAGAAATGCATAAAAAATCCATCGTAGAATCTGGGGTTTTGAAGCTGCAAACAAGGATAGGCCGAATTCCTTTTTACGCGCATGCCACTCCACACCAAGCATTAGCAAGATCAATACCCCCAATATCTTGGTGCTCATAGAAGGATCCAGCCTTGGCCAGCTCAGTAAACTTTGGTCCATCATCCTAAGAATATACCTTAAAGCATCCGGAAGGCTCGCGGCCCTGAAAAAAATCCATGCCAATACGGTTAGAAAAAAAGTGAGGATGATTGCTCCTGTTTCCTTAAAGGATGGATATACCTGATTGAAAGCCGCAACTTCTATGTGTTGTCGGTTTGTTTGCCTCAATAGAAGCGGTAAGAAAAAGACCGCGTTCAGGCCTCCCCAGAAAATAAAAGTCCAGTTGGCGCCATGCCAGAAACCGCTTAACAGGAAGACAACGAAAATATTCCTGATTTGCATAGCCCTGTTCCCTCTGCTTCCTCCCAATGGGATATACACATAATCCCTAAACCAGGTAGAGAGTGATATATGCCATCTTCTCCAGAATTCGGCCATATCCCGTGAGAAATAGGGGTAGGCGAAATTCTGCATCAGTTTGAACCCAAACAGTTTGGCGGTACCAATTGCGATATCAGAATATCCCGAAAAATCGCCATAGATCTGGAACGCGAAAAGTACTGCGCCTAACAACAATACGCTTCCTGGATACCCCTCTGGATTTCCAAATACCATATCTACATACTCCGCACAATTATCGGCAATCACCATCTTTTTAAAAAGTCCCCAGAGTATCTGTTTCAGTCCTTCGGTGCTCTGGTGATAATTAAAAGATCTTTTTTTCAAGAATTGAGGTAGCAGGTTCTTTGCCCTTTCTATAGGACCAGCTACCAGTTGTGGAAAGAAACTTACGAAGGCGGCAAAAGAAATAAAATCCTTAGTGGGTTTGATTGTTTTTTTATAAACATCTATGGTATAACTCAGGGTTTGGAAGGTATAAAAACTTATCCCAACGGGCAGGAGAATTTTCAGGCTATAGGAATTCAGCGTAATCCCAAAAAGACTATAGGCCGCGGTGAAATTTTCTACAAAGAAATTAAAATATTTAAAAAAGCCCAACATACCAAGGTTAGCAACGATGCTTACCAGTAGAAGATATTTACGTTTTGACGGACTGCTCTCAACCTCCAGACGCCTGCCCACAAAAAAATCTATAAGAGTACTAAGTATTATGAGTGAAAGAAATCTCCAGTCCCACCAGCCGTAAAAAAAATAACTAGCTGCCAGCAAAAGTAGATTCTGGAAGCGTAAATTGAATTGCGTGGCAAACCAATAAAGCAGGAAAACCAAAGGAAGAAAAATGGCAAAATCCAATGAATTGAACAGCAAATTATCGGGAGTGGATTAAAGGTTCATATTTGATCTTTTGAAGGAACAGATTGCCCTTATTTAAAAGCCTGAAACTGATTATAGCTAAAAGCGCATTAAATTTAACTCCAGGACCCATTCTTTTCGAGGGTAAGATAAAAATTCGATAAGCTTTCATCATAAACGGACTCCTGGTTACGATCATTTTCTTGAAGGAATTACGTAAATAATTTTCCAGAAAGTTTTTTGAAGCAATATCAAGATCCAGGGATCTATTATTATAAACCTTAAGACGTGCCAGAAAATAATACCACTGTCTTTTCGATTCATTCTTATGATAGGTCATACTTTTTTCATGCCTCCTAACGAGATCAAGAACCTGATCCAGGGCAAGATAACTGGTTCCCAGTGCAAGTGCCCTACAATGGAATTCCCATTCCTGTGCGGCTTTCAGGTCTTCATCAAAAAGCTCATCGAAGTTTTCAAGCGTTTTTCTCTTCCACAATACCGAGGGAGTCATCCAGCCTATTTTCATCTTCAAATAATCTAACAGAGCGTTTGGTGAAGATTGATGCTTAAATCTAAGGCCTAAAATATTTGTTCTAATCCCTTCAAAACTATATGTTTTACAAACACAAAATCCCGCATCTTCTAAAGCAAGAGAATTGAGCTGCACTTCCAGTTTTTCAGGTTTCATAAGGTCATCATCATCAAACCAGTTAATATATTCCCCCTCACTTAATTCAAAACCATAATTCCTGCAGGCATTCGCTCCTTTTGGCCTATCTAAAGGCCTCTTGTAGTATGTGATACGGGCATCCTTTTCCTGGTAGAATTCCATAAGTTCAGTGGTATGATCCGTCGAACCATCATCAATTACGAGGCATTCCCAATGCTGATAGGTCTGAGAGATCACCGAATCCAGGGTTTCGCCCAGAAGGTGAACCCGGTTATAAGTAGGAATGATAATAGAAACCAGGGAAGGCATATTCTAATTTTAATTGGTCTCAATATAAGAAAAGTAGCCTATTCTCTACCCGAATATAATGTATCCTCAATCAACACAATTACCTCAGGAGTTTTTTCATTTTTATTTTACCTCCTGAAATAAGTAACCTTAAATCGTAGTCCCAGCTGAAATCTATTTTTTCAATAAAGAAAGGATTTAAGCGGGATGAGTAGACGGGAACTCCCCTGAAGCTGTTAATCATATTTTGAGAATGACATATCTGCAACCAGGCATCCTTATTTGGTAATGCCTGAATATGATAGGATTCATCCCACCGGTCATGTGCTTTTCCAAGCGCTGTGACAGGCTTATCTGTAAGCTTCTCTCTTAAGCTTATGAACTGGTTTAAGGGGTAATTAGCGGCCCCAAGTTTTGGTCGTCTGCCGAGTTCCAGGAAAAGCCCCTTGGGAAAATGCATCACGGTATCCCGGTCATTAAATGTTTTTTCTTCCTGTACCCACTTAATGAAATCCTTATGTAGAGCATCATCATTATCCAGCCTCGTGGTAAGAAGCCCTGTTGAATTAGTCGCTATTCTTTTAGTAATATAAATCGGCAGATTTTCGTGAAACTCCTCAAACCCATTCACAAAGACAGGCTCAATAAAATCATAAACTTCAAGTTTCTTTACCAGCTCCCTGATCTCCGGTTCAGGATCCTTCTGGAAGAAAATAAGCCATATAAAATTTCTCACGGTCTGCTCCAAAACAGAAGGAAGACAATATTTACTAAATAATTCTATTCTGTTCTTCAACCATTTTTCATCCAGCACCTCTTGAGAATTCTTATCTTCTTTCCAGTCGGTTTTTTTAAGATTGAAACGTGTCAATAAAAAATGATCCATCATGTTCGTCGTCTTTGGTATGCTGCAAAAAGGATTACTTTAAACATTTTTCATAAATAGATTCCAGCCTATCCCCAAGTATTTTAGAATCATAATTCTGTTCCACAAAGGCTCTTGCTTTTTTTCCCATTTCGATTCTTTTTTCCGTGTTCACGATAAGGTATTCGATCTTATCTGCAAATTCCTTTATTTGCTTTTCACCTACTACAAACCCTGTCTCTCTATCTATCAATCCGTATTTCATTCCTCCTGCATCGGAAACCACAACCGGTAGTTCCATGGCCTGGGCCTCCTGTACAACCAGTCCTTGACTTTCAGCCCTGTTATTGATATCATAGATTCCTGGTAGTAAAAATATATGCGAGGAGCTAAGCTCCAATACTAATTTTTCCTGTGTGAGCGCTCCCTTCAGTTGAACTTGATTCTCCAGGCCATACTCATTAATAAGCCGTTGGAGTTCATTGTACATCTCTCCCTCTCCAACAATAATTAAGCTAATATCATAAAAACCACGTTCCTTTAATATCCGGAGAATCTCGAGCGCAAGATGCGGCCCTTTGAGCGCTATAAGGCGACCAATAAAAATGATCCTGCAAGGACCAGTATGGTTCCTTTTTTCAGTTTTAAATCGATGAATATCCAGGCCAACGGGCAATACTTCTACCGCACGGTTGCTTATCTTTTTCACAAGAGATTCCGTATATTTAGAATTTACCGTTAAAAAATCGGCCTGTTGGAGCAATTCTGCATAATCAGTTTTAAAATCTGGCAAAAGCTTTGGGTTCAGATCATAGCCATGAAAGGTGCAAACAAAACCAGTTTTTTTAAAAAAACCTGAAGCTTTCATTCCAGCAACATAGGCTCCATTTGGTCCAAAGTGTGCATGTAAAACATTAAAAGGACCGTATTGTAGTATCCAGTAATATTTATAGAAGAATTGCAGATTCAGTCCTTTCCTCCCATTCTTAAAAAAATTAAAATTTTTAAATAGTTTCGTCCTATCTAGATCCTTGGCATAAAAAAAAAGAAATTTCAGAAAAGGTAAATACCGCTTCAATTTAGAAGTATGATTAGGCGCGTAATAGACTACTCTATCCAGCAACTCATAATCCAGAATCTTTTTATGAATGACCTTCTCATTATTTTTTTCAAATGAAAAAATGGTTATTTCATGGCCACGGTCAATAAGGTCACAGATCTGGTTGACAATAAAGGTTTCACTTACAGTTGGAAAAGCGGAAACAACAAAGGCAATATTTAATTTCTTTTTAGAACTTGACATGTTTCAGGTCTTTTCTAAGACTCGTTGATAACGTTCGGTAAACAAAACGGCTAAGCCTTCTGAATCCCACAAAACGTAATCCCAGCAGGTACAGCTTTATAAAGGTAAAATAATGTTTATCCTGAAAGGAAAGAGTCAGGAACATCGTTAATTTCTGATAGATATACTTCTTCATGTCTTCCCTGGTCAGGAATGGATTTAACATC
>JBFIMP010000032.1:0-15897 GCA_041611635.1 Christiangramia sp. | reverse complement strand
TGAAAATCACCAGGCCAAGAACGCCATGGCAGTTACAGATCATGATGCTGCTTTAATGATCACTGAGGACGAATTGACCGAAAGATTTGAGCTATGTTTTTTCAGTCTTTTACAGGATGAAAGAAGGATGAAGCGTTTTGCTCAGAATATTAAAAAACTGGCTTTGCCAAATGCAACATCAGAAATCGTTGATGAAGTTGAAAAACTGATAAAAAAGTAGATTAAATTTTGAAGGATCTTAACCACATAAAGCATTTTTATTTCATCGGTATTGGTGGGATTGGAATGAGCGCTCTCGCCAGGTATTTCAAGGCGAAGGGCAATTTTGTGGCTGGATATGACCGCACTTCATCTGAGTTGACCAGAACTCTGGAAAAAGAAGGTATTGAAATTAATTATGAGGATGATCTGGAAAGGATACCTTCAGCGATTCTACACAATAAGGAAAATACACTCGTAGTATACACTCCTGCCGTACCAAAGGAACTTAAACAATTTCTTCATCTCAAAGAAGATTTTGAGATGGTGAAAAGAGCGCAGTTGTTAGGTATGGTAACCCGGGAAAGATATTGCCTTGCCGTAGCCGGTACTCATGGAAAAACAACAACCACCGCGATTCTTGGGCATTTGCTAAAGGAGACCGGCGCAAAAGTCACTGCTTTTCTTGGAGGAATCAGTGAAGATATTCAGTCTAATTTGATCATGCAGGGAGATGAAGTAGTTGTGGTGGAAGCAGATGAGTTTGATCGCTCCTTCCTTAATTTATCTCCTAATCTTGCGGCGATCACTTCTATGGACGCCGATCATTTGGATATCTATGGGGATAAATCTGAATTGGAAAGGTCATTCAAAGAATTTGCGGCGAAAGTACCTGAAGATGGAAAATTATTCATCAAAAATGGATTGCCACTTGATGGTTTCGAGATTGGTTTAAATGATGAAAGTGATTATACCGCACAGAATATTAGAATTGAAGATGGGAGTTATGTTTTCGACCTTAAAACTCCTTCAGAAATTATAAAAGACTTAAAATTTAATCTACCCGGCAATCATAATTTGCTGAATGCTATAACAGCCCTGGCGATGGCTATTGAGTACGGTTCCCCAACCGACGATCTGGCCAGGGCTTTATATACATTCAGAGGTGTTAAGCGTAGATTTAGTTATAAAATAAAGACAGACGACCTGGTTTTAATAGATGACTATGCGCATCATCCTACAGAGATTTCTGCAGTACACCAGGCCGTTCGTGAAATGTACCCCAACAAAAAAGTTTTAGCGGTTTTTCAGCCCCACCTGTTCAGCCGTACCCGTGATTTTGCAGAAGAATTTGCCTCTAGTCTTTCAGACTTTGATAAGGTGTTCCTGCTGGATATATATCCGGCCCGCGAATTACCAATTGAAGGTATATCTTCTGCCTGGTTGCTGGATAAAATTTCCAATCCTGAAAAATCTCTCGTTACAAAATCTGAATTGCAGGAAAAGATCAAGGCTGAGAATGCCGATATCGTAGTAATGATAGGTGCTGGAGACATTGGAGAGGAAGTAGAAAAAGTAAAAAAAGCATTGTTACATGAAGCGTAGTTTGGGTTACATAAAGGCTTTCGTTTTAGTGGCAATCATTTGCTTGTTGTACGGGTTTGCAGAAAAACGGCATAAGTCACGTAGAATCAATGAGGTAGACGTGAAGTTTACAGATACCGAAAATCTCTATGTGACTGAGGAAGTGGTTAATAAATTGTTAATACAAAATGAAACCTCTGTCTCGAGTATAGATAAAGAAACTTTAGATTTGAATAGGGTCGAAGCCCTTTTAAATAAGCATCAAATGATTGAAAATGCGGAAGTTTACCTAACTCTTGATGGAAAACTAAAAGCACAAGTAAGTCAAAGAAAGCCTATAGGAAGAGTAGTTGGGAATTCTTCTTTCTACCTGGACCGCAATGGGGAGCTAATGCCGCTTAGCAAATTTTACACAGCGAGAGTACCGCTGATGTTTGGTTTTGATGGAGCTAATGTTACAAAGGCATACCCTATTATAAATTACATAAAGAACGATGAATTCTTAACAAAACATATTACCGGCATCAACCGGCTAAAAGGAGATAAATATACACTTGAGTTAAGAGAACTGGATTTTGAGCTTTATTTTGGAGACTCGAGTAACGTGGCTTTAAAATTTAACAATTTCAAGGCCTTTTACAAGAAAGCACAGAAAGAAAATAAATTAGATACCTACAAAAAAGTGAACCTACAATTTGGAGATCAGGTTGTATGCACGAAAAAATAATTTATGGAACAAAACGATATTGCAGTAGGATTAGATATTGGAACAACAAAGATTGTGGCTATGATTGGCCGCAAGAATGAGTACGGTAAGGTGGAGATTGTTGGGATTGGAAAATCCAAGTCTCTTGGCGTACATAGAGGGGTGGTGAACAATATCACCCAGACCATCCAGTCTATCCAGCAGGCAATACAGGAAGCGGAAGCCGATAGTGGTTTAAAGATTAGTGAGGTGGTGGTTGGAATAGCGGGGCAGCATATCAGAAGCTTGCAGCATAGCGATTATATAACCCGTCAGAATCCAGATGAAGTGATAGATGCAGATGATATTCATACGCTTTGCAATCAGGTTCATAAACTGGTGATGTTACCGGGAGAGGAGATCATTCACGTACTTCCTCAGGAATTTAAGGTAGACGGTCAGGCTGAAATCAAGGAGCCTATCGGGATGTATGGTGGGAGACTGGAAGCCAATTTTCATGTGGTTGTTGGTCAGGTTTCCTCGATCAGGAATATTGGCAGGTGTGTGAAAAGTGCCGGACTGGAACTTTCAGCTGTGACCCTGGAGCCTCTGGCTTCAGCAAATGCTGTCTTAAGCCAGGAAGAAAAGGAGGCCGGGGTAGCGCTTATCGATATAGGTGGTGGTACCACAGACCTGGCAATTTTCAAAGATGGAATTATTCGCCATACGGCGGTGATCCCTTTTGGAGGTAACGTGATTACTGAAGACATCAAGGAAGGCTGCTCGATCATTGAAAAGCAGGCCGAATTGCTGAAAATTAAGTTTGGATCTGCATGGCCCGGAGAAAATAAGGATAATGAGATTGTTTCGATCCCTGGATTAAGAGGAAGAGAGCCTAAGGAAATCACCCTTAAAAACCTTTCAAAAATAATTCATGCCAGGGTGGTAGAGATCATTGAACAGGTTTACCTGGAGATTAAGAACTATGGTCATGATGAGCAGAAGAAAAAATTGATCGCTGGTCTGGTGCTCACCGGTGGAGGTGCGCAATTAAAGCACATCAAGCAATTAGCAGAATATATCACGGGAATGGATACCAGGATTGGTTATCCTAATGAGCATTTAGCCGGCACGAACGATTCGGAAACTACCAGCCCGGTTTACGCAACTGCTGTAGGTTTAGTGATGAACAGTCTTGAAAAAGGGAATAGCCGTTTTCAGGAAGAAGCTGTTCTTTCAGAGAATAGCCCGGTAGCAGATTCCGAAGAAAATGAAGACGATGATCAGTTTCAGACCGAAACAGATCAAGAGGAACAAACCTCGAAAAAAGTTGCCCGAAAAAGCATTTTTGATAAATGGGCAGAAAAATTCAAAGATTTTTTAGATAACGCAGAGTAATAAAGATACAACCAGTAAAACAGAGTTTATGAGCAGTACAGAATTTGGAGACATCTCATTCGATTTACCTAAGAATCAATCGAACGTCATCAAAGTGATAGGAGTAGGCGGTGGAGGAAGCAATGCCATCAACCACATGTTCCAGTTGGGAATTAAAGGGGTTGATTTCGTTGTATGTAACACCGATTCCCAGGCACTTGAGAACAGTCCGGTTCCTAATAAGATTCAGTTAGGCGTGACCCTTACCGAAGGACTTGGAGCAGGAGCTAATCCAGAAGTAGGAGAAAAAGCGGCAGTAGAAAGTTTTGAGGAAATCAAACAAATGCTGGACACCAATACCAAGATGGTATTTATTACTGCCGGTATGGGTGGTGGTACAGGTACTGGAGCTGCGCCCATTATTGCCAAGCAGGCTAAGGAACTGGGAATTCTAACTGTTGGTATCGTAACCATTCCTTTCCAGTTCGAGGGAAGAAATAGGAATGATCAGGCACAGCTAGGGGTGGAGAGGCTTAGAAGCCATGTAGACTCACTAATTGTGATTAATAATAACAAACTTCGTGAAGTTTACGGAAATCTAGGCTTTAAAGCAGGTTTCTCTAAGGCAGATGAAGTACTGGCAACTGCTTCCAGAGGTATTGCTGAAGTAATTACACATCACTATACTCAGAATATTGACTTGCGGGATGCCAAGACCGTATTAAGCAATTCTGGTACTGCGATCATGGGGTCCGCTCAGGCTTCAGGTGCCAGCAGGGCTACAGATGCTATTATGAAAGCTCTGGACTCTCCGTTATTAAATGATAATAAGATCACCGGTGCCAAAAATGTATTACTGCTCATTGTATCTGGAAACGAGGAGATCACGATAGACGAAATTGGAGAGATCAACGATCACATTCAGGCAGAAGCCGGTCACAGCGCAAACATTATTATGGGTGTTGGTGAGGACGAAGCTCTGGAAGACTCTATCGCTGTTACAATCATCGCTACTGGTTTTGATGTAGAGCAGCAGAATGAGATTACCAATACCGAAACCAAGAAGATCATCCATACTTTGGAAGATGAACAAAAGGCCGAGCAGGATCTTTCTACAAAAAAGACTGGCTCAATTTCTCAGGTTACCAATTCTCCGGCTAGCCAGCATTCAGATAACTTATTGCAATTTGAGGAGCCGGTAAAAGAGGAAAAGATCGTTCATACTCTGGATGAAAATGAAGAGGAGGTTGACGAAGTAGGAAATATCCAAAAAAAAGTAGATGACGTTCTAAAGACGCCAGATTATGCCAGGAAACTAGATGTGATCTATGAGGAAATAGATCCTGAAGATTTCATAATAAACGACACTAGTGAAGAGGCAAAAAGCATGGAGGTGAACGAGCCTGAGGAGGTTCAATCTGAAACCAAGGAACAGTTCATGTTCACCTTTGATATGCCAATGAAACAGGAGGAAGATAAAAAACCCATTTCTAGGTCTGAGGAAATCACCAGACACAGTCTTGAGGAGGAAGAGGAAGATACCAGAAATATTAAGGTTAATGAGGCTATAGAGATCGTTCCGGTAACTGAAAGTTCTGCTCAGGGTATCAAGAGATACAGCCTGGATGACTATATGGAAATGGAAGAAAAGCTTGAGAAATCTAAGGCTCCGAAAAAAGAAGAGCCTAAGGATGAGAGTATAGCTTTTGAAAAGAGAACCGTTGCTCCTGCTCCTCAAAAAGAGAATACAGGAGACGATCATGATCCTTTTGATAATCCTATCTCTTCTGAGGTTGTAAGACAGAGAACCGCAGAAAGAAAGGCAAAGATGAAAGAATTCAATTATAAGTTCAGAACTGGTTCTGCGCAGATAGATGAGATCGAAAAACAACCGGCTTACAAAAGAGCGGGGATAGAGCTTGATAATTCAAAACCTGGGGAGGGGAAACTTTCTCGTACAAGTATAGATCAGGACGAGAATAACGATCTTCACTTCAGGAAGAACAATTCTTTTCTACATGATAATGTAGATTAATTTTCAACCTAGCCACAAAAAAAGGGATGCAATTTGCATCCCTTTTTTATTTCCTAAATGAGAGAAAATTAGTTCTGGCTTTGTGCCTGTACTTCATCTGTATCTCTTCTATACTTCAACATTGAAATTCCTGCTACAAAAAATATGAAGCCAAGGATAGTGAGCGCCCAAGGGCTCAGCATTAGTGCTACACTACCAAAAATTCCCAATACGCCCATTACAAGTGCGATGGCACCTCCAATAGTCATAATCATTGCTAAGACTTTAATCATAAGATAAATTATTGGTTATGATTTAAAATTAGCTAAACAATTGAGACCGTGATTTATATTAACAAAATTTAAATTTACTTTTAGGTAGTTTAACTTGATTTCGCAGATCTCTTTGTGATTTAATTCCAGTAGATCATAAAATACTTGATCTTGGCATCATCCGGAATCTGTGAAGCCATGATCTTACTGTCTGTATCATACCTAAGATTGGTAGGTAATTGATCTTTATCGATGCTTATATAAGCATTGATCTCGTCTATGAAGACCACCGCAGAGTTAATAGTGTTCTCTATCCTTGAAATATTATAATTTTTAACTATATCCTTAAATGTGCTTTTTACGGTAAGGCCGTTTTTAGTTTCATATCTGGGATCCAAAATCCTTATGTAACCTATAGTGCTGGTAGAATCAAATTCCTGCAGTGGCTCCAGGCTTAATAAAGCTTCGCCATTTTGGCTATATATCTTTATCTCATCTGTAGACCTGAATTCCTGCGGGCCGCTTGTTTGCCGTACGATGCTGTCATTTTTAAAAATAGAGTCTAACTGGTTGATCTGAATCTCTTTTTTTAATGGACCTACCTGGGTGGAAGAAATAAGATATGGATTTTCTTCATCGCCGGTACAGGATGAGATGCTTACACATAGACCAATAATTAATAAAGCTTTTTTGTACATATTAAATTGAGTAGTTTTTATTTTAAAAATTTATTCAGAATACCTAAAACTCCGCGAACAAAGGTTGCGCTGGTAAGTACTTTTATAACTGCACCTTCGGTACTGCTGGTTCGACGCTTGGAACTTGTATTTGTTACTTCCTTTCTTTCTTTTTTTGCCTTTTCCTGAGCTTCAGTTTTTTCTGCGATTTCAATTTTTTTATTCAGTATTTCGTAAGCACTTTCCCGGTCTATTTCTTCATTATATTTTGATACTAGCTGGGACTCATTGATAAGTTGTTTCAGCTCTGCCTTGGTTAGTACATCCATACGGCTCATAGGTGCTCTAAGCATGGTGGCTACTAAAGGTGAGGGCCTCCCTTTTTCGTCCAGAGCAGATACTAAAGCTTCACCTATACCTAACGCAGTAAGCATATTTTTGGTATCATAAAATTGAGAAATAGGATAATTTTCAGCAGCAAGTTTAATAGCTTTCCGGTCTTTTGCAGTAAAGGCCCTTAAGGCATGCTGAATTTTAAGTCCCAATTGTCCTAAGACTTCTTCTGGAACATCTGCCGGATTCTGGGTTACAAAATAGATGCCCACTCCTTTAGATCGTATTAATTTAACGATGCTTTCTATCTGGTTTAGTAATGCATCTGATGCTTCATCGAAGATCAGGTGGGCCTCGTCTATGAACAATACCAATTCTGGCTTGTCCATGTCTCCCTTTTCGGGGAAGGTTGTATAGATCTCTGCGAGCAGGCTAAGCATAAAGGTAGAGAACAGTTTAGGCCGGTCCTGTATATCGGTTAACCTAAGAATGTTTACATATCCTTTGCCTTCTGCATTCTTCCGTAGTAAATCTTTTACCTCAAAAGATTTTTCTCCAAAAAACAAGTCTGCTCCCTGTTGTTCCAGTGCAACGATCTTCCTGAGAATAGCGCCGGTAGAAGCTTTGGAAATTCTTCCGTAATTCTCTTTAAATTCTTCCTCGCCCTCTTCGGTAGAATACTGAATGATCTTCTTAAGGTCTTTCAGATCTAAAAGGGGTAGATGGTTATCATCACAATATTTGAAGATGATCGCCAGAATTCCTGTTTGAGTTGAGGTGAGATCAAGGATCCTGGACAGCAATACCGGGCCAAATTCACTTACGGTTGCTCTTAATCTTATCCCTTCCTGGTCTGATAGTGTTAGTATCTCTACCGGTGATTTCTTAGGATCGAATGGAAAATCGAGTTTTGCGTGCCTTTCATTTATGAAATCTGCTCCTTCAGATGCCTGGGCGATACCACTAAGGTCACCTTTCACATCCATCAGCAAAACAGGTACACCTTTTTCAGATAAATTTTCAGCAACTATCTGCAGGGTTTTTGATTTTCCGGTTCCGGTAGCCCCGGCGATCAAACCATGACGATTCATCGTTTTTAAAGGAATCTTTACACGGGCTTCAGAATGGACGATTCCATCGAGAATTCCTGCGCCTAAATAAATATAATCGCCCTTGGTGGTATATCCTTTCTGGATCTCTTCAACAAATTTTACAGCTTTGTCCATTGATGCTAAGTTATTATAAAATTGATAATTCAAAACAAGAAAACAGTCGCTGTCTCCTTAAAAATGAAAATTGTTTAGATTTAAATATAGGTTTACTTTTATAAATAACCATTTAATTTTTTAGAACTAACCAAAGATCCCTATATGCGTAAAATGCTATTTCTCTCCGTAATTTTTTTTTCGGTCTACAGCTGCAGCCTTCAAAACAATGTGCTTAAACAGATTTCAAATTCTACGCAAACCAGACTTTCAAGGGTTTTTAAAAATCCCCAAAAATATGAGGTTCAGATCATTTATTCCAGGGTAATTGAAAAAGACGGGAAGGTGAAGTTAAAAGATTTTAAATATAGGGTAGAGCCCGAAGCCTATTTCTATCCTGCCAGTACGGTGAAACTGCCGGTGGGCGTCTTAAGCCTGGAGAGGATCAATGAACTTAATAATGATGGTGTCAAAATAAATAAAAATACAACCTACCATTTAGCAAATGATTCTATAGAGCATACCATCGCCAAGGATATAGAAGCAATGTTTGCGATAAGTGACAATAATGCCTATAACCGCCTTTTTGAATTCCTTGGGCAGGATTATATTAATTCAAAACTCCGGGCTAAGGGTGTAGCCCCGGTAAGGATATCACACCGTTTTTCCAACGAAGGCTCTGAGGATACTAAAACCAGGCAAATCATCTTTCATACAGAAAATGGAAGTTACGAAATGCCGGTAACCAATAATAGACCGGCAGATTACTTGCAGATTCAAAATGTTATTAAAGGAGAGGCTTATATAAAAGATGGTGTAAAGATAAACGAGCCTTTTAGTTTTGAACTTAAGAATTACTTCCCCATCGAAACTCAGCATAAACTGATGAAAAGGCTATTCTTTCCGGAAATTTTTGAAGAGGATCAAACTTTTCATTTGAACAATAATGACGAGGAATTCCTGAAGGATGCAATGTCCAGCTTACCCCGCGAGCAGAATTATGATGAGGCCGAATATTACGATAGCTATGCTAAATTCTTTATGTATGGAGATCTAAAAGAGAGAATTCCACCTCATATAAGGATCTATAACAAGGTTGGTTATGCTTACGGAGCCCTAACCGAAACAGCTTACATAAAAGATTTTGAAAACGATGTTGAATTCCTGGTTTCTGCCACTCTACTGGTAAACGAGAACAGAATTTTCAATGATAACG
Organism: Christiangramia sp.; assembly: GCA_041611635.1. Taxonomy (GTDB): domain Bacteria; phylum Bacteroidota; class Bacteroidia; order Flavobacteriales; family Flavobacteriaceae; genus Christiangramia. The sequence goes on along the minus strand of JBFIMP010000032.1, from coordinate 6,555 downwards.
AATATGAATATGATGAGCTAGGTATTCCTTTTATGGCAGCTTTAGGTCGTGAGATCTATAAGGCAGAGTTAGCAAGGAAAAAATAAAAGTGGATATGGATAAACCAGGATAGAGGATCTGCCAGTCATTATCAAATCCTGAATCCTGATTTGAGAATTATTTCACTGCCGGGTTTAATAGCTGAATGGTTCCGGTGCGGGCATCCATTTTTGCTTCTATTCCATTAGGAATTGTAACGTTGTCATCTATATGGCCTATCATCGCGCCAGAATAAGCGGGGATATTGAGGGGCTTGATAAAATGATCTATGACTTCCTCTATGGTTAATGAGCCGTAACCACTGCCTCCAGGATCACAATCTGTACATTTTCCAAATACAAAACCGCTAATTTCATTAAACACACCGGCCAGATATAGCTGGGTCATCATTCTATCTACCGCATAGATTTTTTCTCCCACATCCTCCAGGTAGAGGATCTTGCCTTTCCAGTCTTTAGGGAAATATTCAGAACCCATAATCCCGGTTAGCACAGACAGGTTTCCACCAAGTAGTTGTCCTCTGGCTGTCCCTTCGTTTATAACTCTGATCCTGTTTTTGGTTTGTGCCAGTTCATCTCCTTTATTTACCGGATTTTCATATTTGACCGCTTCTTTGTTAAAAAGCAGTCGCTTTAAATAATCTACGCTGAAGGAATTCCAGGTAGATACGGCAACGGGGCCATGAAAATTGACCAACCCTGTTTTTTTGAATATCGCCATATGCAATGCCGTAATATCACTGTAACCTATAAAGATCTTCGGGTTTTTCCTGATTGCTTCATAATCGATTTTATCGAGGATCCTGGCGGCACCGGAGCCTCCTCTTAAGGCTATTACCGCTTTTATAGAATCATCACGAAACATATCGTTGAATTCTTCAGCTCTTTCTTCATCTGTTCCGGCGAGATGTCCGTAACGGTTTCTCGTATTTTTACCGAATTTGACCTTTAAGCCCATGGCCTCAAAAGATTCCTTTGCGATCTCGTAGGGTTCAGATTCAAATATGGCGCTGGCCGGGCTTACAATACCTATCGTATCCCCTTCCTTTAGAGCTTCTGGAATAATATTGTCTGTATTGGTTATGTAATTTACTGGAGAACTAACAGAGGTTGGATCCAGTGGGAGTAATAGTCCGCCGATTCCTATATTTCTTATGAATTTTCTTCTTTGCATTTTGGTAGATCTGGTTTAATAATTATCTCTCACCCTTTTCAGAATTCTGGTCATGCCGTGCTTTAATTCTGAAGTAGGAACCGTATAATTGCTGTTCATGAAGCTAAAAATAAGAATTCTCCCGCTTTTGGTGACCAGGAATCCGCTTAAGCTGTGGTTATTTCTAAGAGTCCCTGTCTTGGCATAGATATAAGGAGTTTCAGCCTCGTAATAATTTTTTAAAGTTCCAGATTCTCCTCCTGCAGCGAGTATTGTGAATAGGTTTTCAACCGGCATTTCCTTTTCGATCTTTTCAATTAGCTTAACCATAGATCGAGGGGTGAAAAGATTATACCTCGAAAGCCCTGAACCATCATACCACATAGGTTCGTCTGGCAGATCTTGCAGGAATTTCTCTTTCATATAATCTATGGCGATACTTGTTTTTAGGGAGTCTGAAACATTATCGGCAGCCATTAAAAGTATCTGTTCCGCGATAAAATTATCACTCGCCTGCATCATGCGTTTGTAAATGCTATCTGCCGGAATGCTATATAAGGTATTGTCAAATTCCAGTTTTTTAATATCTCCGGAATAGATTTTTATTGTATCCTGTATTATATCAGCAATTACTTCAGTGATAAGCTCATTCGAGAAATGAATGGGAATGTATTGAGTGAGATCCTCGGTCCTATTAAATTCCTGGAATACCATTCTATTTGAAGCAATGTCCCTTTGAATGTACTTATTCGCCGGTTCTGTTGGTTTCACTGCGCTAATGGAGTCTTTAAATCTTTCTGGTTTTACTGCTGACGGCCTTGATCTTCCTTTTTCAAACTTCACTTCAATCAAATTGCCATAGACTGGAAAATCGATCTTTTCTGGGGAATAATAAGAATTATAATCATCCCAGGCCCATCCTGGGCCAAGTCGCTTCTCCTTATAAACAGGCGGGGCATAGAATAACTTTTTTCTGCTTTGCTTTAAAAAACTTGAAACCTTCGATTCTGGAAGATCGGGGTTTAGAAATGAAGGATCTCCTGTTCCTCTAAAGATCAAACTATCTCCTTTTATAGTGTATTTAATTGCAGGGATGGAGTCATCCAGCATTTTCAATCCGGTAAACAAGGTGAATAACTTGGTGTTTGAAGCAGGCGTAAAATATTTATCGGCATTGTGGGTATAGAGTATTTCGTCTGAGGCAGGATCGTAAAGAGCAAAACCTGAGAATCCATTTTTGAATTCGGCCGACTCAAAAAAATCTATATCAATCTTCTTATTCGTTCTCTTTATTGCAGAACAGGAAGTAATTAATAGTGCAAGAAACAAAGGAATCACTTTTAGGATTCCATTTGCTGTAGGTTTCCATCGTGCTCTAATAGGTTTTAAAAACTTATCAATCATTTAAAAAATTATCTGTTTTTATATTTAAAGTTGAAATCTACTTAATAATGGCTTACTATTTAACGAAGATGCTGAACTTTTGCTAAAAGATTTATTCAATATAACATCACAGATCACAGATTAGCGGTATGAAAGATCAATCTGGAAATTACTGTTTTCTAAGGCAAAGGAGAATGAAGCTGAGATAATCCTATAATTTGGGAGTAAGTTGAAGGGTGGATGTATAAAATTAGAACTATGATAATTTTGATCTCTCATGGAAAATCAATCCGCAGGCTTAGGAAAGATGCATATAAAAAGGCAGGTTAGTCTAAATCTATTGTTGCTATTTGATTATTACCGCTGTTTTTTATAATTGATTTAAATTCTGTTTCTGAGAACTTTAAATCAGTAATATTTAATTTGCGAAAAAGACTAATCATTAATTAAAAAGTAGAAAAATTTATAGTGTTCTCGATGGACTGCAGGCTTTAATTAGTAATTTCCAAATGATTATTAAAAAATAGCCATAATAATAAAGAGAGATAATAGTTACTCGGTTACGCTGAAGTATTCCAGATGATATAGTTTGCTTATCTTTGCAGGCTATGATTTCAGAAGAGACAAAAGAGTTGGTAGATAGAGGAATTATGCTTCCGCTTATGGAAGAATTCTATACCATACAGGGTGAAGGATATCACAAGGGAACCGCGGCCTATTTCATAAGGATTGGTGGTTGTGATGTGGGTTGTCACTGGTGCGACGTAAAGGAGAGCTGGGATGCCGAGGTGCATCCGCCCACTCATGTTGGCCAGATTGTTGAAAATGCTACCAGGTATAGTAAAACCATAGTGATCACCGGTGGTGAACCTCTTACCTGGGATATGACCGAGTTGACCGGGAACTTAAAAAATAAAGGCTGCGATATTCATATTGAAACTTCAGGCGCTTACGATTTAACCGGAACCTGGGACTGGATCTGCCTTTCTCCTAAAAAGATCAAGCTTCCAAAACCGGAAATCTATCCACTGGCAAATGAACTTAAAGTGATCGTATTTAATAAGCACGATCTTAAGTTCGCTGAGGAGCAAGCAGCTTTGGTGAATGATAAATGTATTTTGTACCTGCAGCCGGAGTGGAGTAATCGCGATAAGATGATCCCCTTAATTGTAGATTATGTAATGAAGAATCCAAAATGGAAGGTTTCATTGCAAACGCATAAGTATCTCAATATTCCATAAAAAAAACGCCCTCTAAGGGCGTTTTTTTATTTGTATGCTGGTAAAGTTACTTTACAGATTCAAATGGAACTTTAATATAACTATCGTCCCAGCCAATCAAAAGATCTGCGCCATTATTAGATTCTTTAAAGGCCATTGAGAGAGACTCAATAGTATTCGGTGCCTTCCTCACTGGAACATTGATTCTTACTTTGTCCTCTTTGGAGGAATACTCATAAGCTCCCCAGGTGTTGATCTTGTTATTTAAAATAACCGTCCATTCTTTTTCACCTGGAATAGTATATAAGGTATAAGTTCCAGCCTTTACTACAGCATCTGCAATTTTCATATCCTCATAAAAGGTAATTTCGGTAGCCTCGTTAGCCCCGGTTCTCCATACCTCACCATAAGGGATAAGCTTACCAAAGATCTCACGGTTTCTTTTTTGAGGTCTGCTGTAGATCACTCTTGCTACGGCTTTATCATTCTGGTCCTTGTACATCGCCTGGTCCATTGGGCTGGCATCCATTTTTGCAAATTTCAATTCTTCCTTGGAAAAATTTACCTTATCCTCATCCTGTGCATTAATCGGGTTGGAGATAAATAAGCAAAAGATTCCAAATCCTCCTATTATAAGCTTTTTCATGATTTTCGTTATTAGTTTAAGTTTGCCTTAAAGATAACGGTTGGTATCTGTAGCATTTGTTAAAAAAGAACAAAGTTGCTGTTAAAATTTATAGCGATTTACGAATGAAAGAATTTTGGAGATTATTCCTGTATTTTATTTCATTCGGTATTTATTATTCCTAAAAAAGTTTATAAAAATAAGTCAAGTAGGTTTTTATGTTTTATAAAGAGAAGTATAACCACATATTTGTATTGTAATTAAAAACAATATAAGTCATGTGTGGAATTTTAGCAGTTATCGGAAAAGACATTGAAGCGGCAAAAATAAGCAGCCTATCTAAGAGAATGTCTCATAGAGGTCCCGATGAAAGCGGATTAAAAATTACTGAAAAAGGACACGTGCTTTCGCACGAGCGTCTTTCAATCGTAGATCTTACTACGGGAATTCAGCCAATCCAGGGAACTGGTTCGGCCTGGATGATCCATAACGGGGAGATCTATAACCACATGGCTCTTAGAAATAATGAACTAAAGGATCACTCTTTTAGAACTACCGGAGATTCAGAGGTGATTGTGCATCTTTACGAGAAATATGGTTATGATTTTGTAGATATGCTGGATGGGGTCTTTTCATTTGTAATTATAGATGGAGATGATTTTATCGTGGGAAGAGATCCAATTGGTGTTAAGCCACTTTATTTTGGTACAGATGAAACCGGTGCCATGTGGTTTGCTAGTGAAATGAAAGCTCTTGTTGATACTTGTGTTGAATTCTCGGCATTTCCTCCGGGACACTACTATACGCCTCAAACAGGCTTTGTGAGATATTATAAGCCAGATTGGTTTGAGTCTGAAAAAGCGGTTCAGCCGGCAGATCTTAGTAAATTGAGAGAGAGTCTTATCGAGGCGACCAGGAAAAGATTAATGGCAGATGTACCTTTGGGAGTTCTGTTAAGTGGAGGTTTGGATTCTTCTCTTACTTCCTCTATTGCCGCGCGCTTAATGAAAGATTCGGGTCAAAAATTACATTCTTTCTCTATAGGTCTTGATTCTGAAGCGCCAGATCTTATTGCTGCAAGGAAAGTAGCTGAGTTTCTGGGGACAGAACATCATGAGATCCATTTTACGGTTGAAGAGGGAATAGAAATATTAAGCAAATTGGTTTGGCATCTGGAAACTTATGATGTTACATCGATCAGGGCAAGTACACCTATGTATTTTCTTTCTAAGGCGATCGCAGAAAAAGGTATCAAGGTGGTACTGTCTGGAGAAGGTTCAGACGAGATCTTTGGTGGCTACCTTTATTTCAAGAACGCTCCTTCTGCTGAAGAATTTCAGAAAGAGACAATTAGAAGGGTACAAAGACTGGCTACTGCAGATTGTTTAAGAGCAGATAAGTCTACGATGGCTCATGGTCTGGAGGCTAGAGTTCCATTCCTGGATAAAGCATTTTTAAAAACCGCCATGGAAATGGTGCCTGAAGAAAAAATGCCGGTAACTTATGATGGTGTAGAAAAATATGTGCTTAGAAAAGCATTTGATACTCCAGAGCAACCATTTCTGCCAGAGGAAGTACTATGGCGTCAAAAAGAGCAATTTAGCGACGGGGTAGGGTATAACTGGATAGATCAGCTTATCGATTATGCTTCAAAGCAGGTAAGCGATGTGCAAATGGAGACTGCTGCCTTAAAATACCCAGTGAACACGCCGGCGACCAAAGAAGCTTATTTTTACAGAGAATTGTTCAGCAAACATTTCCCACAGGATTCTGCGGCGAAAACGGTAAAAAGATGGATCCCGAAATGGCAAAAAGACCTTGATCCAAGTGGAAGAGCAAACGAAACTCATGTTGCTCCAGGCTTAAAAAAAGAGCTTCAAAAAGCTTAATTTTTATAGGAACTTAAATATTAAACCCGAAGTGTTCTGGAGATCCGGAATACTTCGGGTTTTTCCACATAATTTGTTGATAACTTAAGGTGTTATAAGGCTGCTCCAACCTGTTAAAAATATGCGAATTGTTATATTTGTTCGTTATCCAAAATAGACGAAATTAATTAGCATATATATGAGCGAAGAAGCTAAGAAACATAATTATTCAGCCGACAGTATTCAGGCACTGGAAGGCATGGAGCAT
>JBFIMP010000031.1:0-15993 GCA_041611635.1 Christiangramia sp. | reverse complement strand
TGCTGGACAGGTTCCTTGCGTATTGTACGGGGTAGAAGGTGATCCACTACACTTTGCAGCAGAGGAAATCGCATTTAAAGATTTAGTGTATACTCCAGATGTACACACAGTAAAAATCAAATTGAAAAGTGGTGAGTCTTACGACGCTATCCTACAGGACATTCAATTTCACCCTGTAAGTGACGCTATCCTGCATATGGATTTCTACCAGATATTTGATGATAAACCAATTACTATGGAAATCCCAATTCACACTGAAGGTGTGGCTAGAGGAGTTAAGAACGGTGGTGTATTAAGATACAACCTTCGTCGTCTTAAAGTAAGAGGTTTACCTGGAGATCTTCCAGATTATATCGTAGCTAACGTGACTAAACTTAAAATTGGTCAGAAGCTATATGTAACTGGAGTAGACAGTAAAGACTACGTGATCCAGCATCCAGATAACACAGTAATTTGCCAGGTTAGAACTTCTCGTAACATCGTTGCTATCGATGATGATGAAGACGAAGATGAAGTTGCAGCAGATGAAGTACCAGCTACTGAAACTGATGATGTGGCAGCAGTAAAAGAAGGAGAAGATAACTAGTATCCTTTTTTGAATACCTAATAAAAAGCATCCCGTTTCGGGATGCTTTTTTGTTTAAATCAAATTTATACCCGCTTTTGGATTTTCTGATTCAAAAAGTATCTGATTAATTTTATCTTTACCAAAACTAATTGGATGCTTTCATTCTTCGGAAGGATTTTAGGAAAGAAAAGAACCGGGGAGAAAATCGATCCCATGAAGAAATTTTTGATCGTTGGCCTTGGTAATATTGGCCCTAAATATGAAAATACCAGGCATAATATAGGATTCAAGATCCTGGATGAACTTGCCCGTGAAAAAGAAGTGGCTTTTGAAACCCAGAAACTGGGTGATGTGGCTAGCTTCAAATATAAAGGCCGCACCTTCGTTCTGCTTAAGCCAAGTACTTATATGAACCTTAGCGGGAAAGCGGTGAATTACTGGATGCAGAAAGAAAAGATCGCCCTGGAAAACCTCCTGGTGGTTACAGATGATCTAAACCTTCCCTTCGGAACCTTAAGATTAAAGACCAAAGGCAGCGATGGAGGACATAACGGACTCAAAGACATACAGGCCCAGTTAAACACTACGAAATATAACCGGTTTAGATTTGGCATCAGCGATGAGTTCTCCAAGGGGAACCAGGTTAATTATGTACTTGGGGAATGGGATGAGCAGGAAGAGAAGAAATTACCCGAACGGTTAAAGACTTCGGCAGAATTGATACAATCTTTTGGAACCGCCGGAGTTTCCAATACAATGAATACTTTTAACGGTAAATAGCAGAATTTGAAAGAATATAAAGGAGCAAACTCATTCCTAAGTGAACGGCAAACAGTGGTGACCATTGGTACTTTTGACGGGGTTCACGTGGGACACCGCAAGATCATAGAGCGACTGGTGAATTCTGCTCACGCCAACAATCTTGATTCTGTCGTGCTTACATTTTTTCCTCATCCAAGAATGGTGCTGCAAAAGGAAAGCGGTATTCAGCTTATCAATACCATCGAGGAAAGAAAGCGTTTACTGGAAGAGACCGGTATAGATCACCTGGTAGTGCATCCTTTTACCCAGCAATTTTCAAGGCTTACCGCTTTGGAATTTGTGCGTGATATTCTGGTGAACAAATTAAAAGCCAAAAAGATCATTATTGGCTACGACCATAGATTTGGACGTAACCGTACGGCAGATATCAACGATCTAAGACAATTTGGGAAAGAATTTGGTTTCGAGGTGGAAGAGATTACCCAGCAGGATGTGGAGCAGGTAACGGTGAGTTCTACCAAGATAAGGAATGCTCTTTTAGAAGGCCGCGTGGAAAGGGCCAATTTATATTTACAACATCCTTTTACCCTTAACGGGACTATCGTAAAAGGCCGCGGAATAGGAAAGGACCTTGGATTCCCTACCGCAAACCTGGAAATCGAAGAAGATTATAAGCTTATCCCGAAAAACGGGGTTTACGTGGTGAGTACGATCATCGATGGAGAAAAGGTCTTCGGGATGATGAATATTGGTACCAATCCTACGGTAGGTGGCAAGGAAAAGACCATCGAAGCCAATTTCTTTGAACTGGAAAAGGACCTTTATGGTAAGCAACTGGAGATCGAAATGCTGGTGAGGATCAGGGACGAGAAGAAATTCGATTCTGTAGACGACCTTAAGATCGCTATGAAACAGGACCGCGCCTTTTCACTGCAATACATAAAAGATAACTATGCTTAACAGGTGGTTGTTCCAGCAGGTCGATAATTCAGCACTTGTAGTATTCCGTGCATTATTTGGTTTGTTGATCGCCATCGAGGCATTTGGCGCTATTGCCACCGGTTGGGTGAGGCGAATCTTTATTGAACCAAACTTCACCTTTAATTTCATAGGTTTTGAATTCCTGCAGCCCCTCCCTGGCAACGGGATGATATGGTATTATGCCATTATGGGTATCTTCGGGATTTTTGTAATGCTTGGGTTCAAGTACCGGCTTTCCATGATAGTCTATACCATCATGTGGTCTGGAGTTTACCTCATGCAGAAATCCTCCTATAACAATCATTATTATCTTTTAATGTTGTTATGTTTTGTGATGTGTTTTTTACCGGCAAACCGCTGGTTTTCCCTGGATGCCAGGATCAAACCTGCCATTAGCAGAATATCCATGCCGCGTTGGGTCTGGATCTTTATAGTCTTACAGCTTTGGATCGTTTATACCTATGCCTCGGTTGCGAAATTATATCCAGCCTGGCTGGATGGAAGTTTTCCGGCGCTATTAATGAAATCCAAACAGGATTACTGGCTGGTTGGTGAATTTCTGCAACAGGGCTGGATACGCTATGCGATCGCCTATTTTGGATTGCTTTTTGACCTTTTGATCATTCCACTGTTATTATGGAAACGTACCAGGTTGCCTGTTTTTCTGGCGGCAATATTCTTTCATCTTTTCAACAGTTTTATCTTCCATATTGGCATTTTTCCATACATGTCCCTCGCTTTCTGTATCTTCTTTTTCCCTACGGAAACCATCAACAAGATCTTTCTGCGCAATAAGAAGAAACACTATGATGGTGATGAGGTCATCGTACCTCCTTACCGTAATTTCCTGATCGGAGCTATGTCTGTCTGGTTCGTTATCCAGGTAAGTCTGCCTTTAAGACACTGGTTCTTTAAGGATGATGTGCTCTGGACCGAAGAAGGACACAGGTTAAGCTGGCGTATGATGCTTAGAGGAAAGAGTGGCCGGGTTGCTTTTAAAGTGGTTGAAAAAGGAACCAGCGATACGATCTACGTGGATAAAAAGGATTATTTATCCCGGAAACAAATGCGGGCGATTACCTCCAAGCCAGACCTTATCTGGCAGTTTGCCCAGCGCCTGGAAGAGGAATATGCTGAAAAGGGTAAACAGGTAGAGGTTTATGTAGAAGGGAAAATAAGCGTAAATGGAGGGCCCTATAAACCGCTCATAGATCCAAAAGTAGACCTGGCTGCAGAGAAATGGCAGCACTTTAAGCACCACGACTGGATTTTACCTTCTGAAGAAAAATAGGCATTTATTATTTTTATAACGGTTGAATCTATAGATTAGGGGAAATTTTACTCTAATGAAGAAATTCAACCTACTTATTCTCCTTATTTTATTATGCTTTTCAGGATACGGCCAGCAGGACATTGTTATAGGTCAATCTGTTAATTTACATTCAGAAATTCTGAATGAAAACAGGAAGCTGGATATCTACCTTCCAAAAGACTACCAGGAATCTGATAAGACATACCCGGTTCTCTATCTCCTCGATAGTGATTATAATTTTAAGCACGCGGTGGGTACTGCAGAATATCTTTATCGCAATAGACGCATTCCTCAAATGATAATCGTTGGGATAAGGAATACCCGTCGAAATCGTGATCTTAGCCCTGATTCACCTGAACTTAGTAAGGAAGAGCGTGATCGACTAGGAATAATTGGTGGGGCAGATAACTTTATGGCTTTCCTGGATAAAGAACTTAAGCCACATATTGATAAAAATTATAAATCGGCTCCATTTGATGTGATTGTAGGGCACTCCCTGGGAGGATTATTTAATACCTATACCTTTTTTAAGCAACCAGATCTTTTTGATGCATATCTTACCATTAGTCCCAGTTTATGGTATCCCAGTGAGGTGATTTCGCAGGAGTTTGAGGAAGCATTTAATAAGCCATCAGATCTTAGGGCTACTTTTTACATGACTCTCGCTAATGAAAGCAAGGGAACTATGAGAGGTGATGTCCTGAAGTTAAGCGGAAAATTCAATAATTATATCAATGCTCATCCGGAAGCTGATCTCAGGTTTAAATATGAGCCTATGCCCGAAGAGTCGCACGGTTCTGTGGGATTGCCTTCTATTTACCATGGCCTGAGATATATTTTCGAGCCTACCCAATATGAGGCACCTGAAACTAAAGAGGAGATCATAGCCCAGGGAGGTCCTGAGGGAGCCCTGAATAAAGCTATTGCATACTTTGAGCAATTATCACAAAAATATGGGTTTAAAATCACCAATGAATATGCTCTTATAGATCTGGGTTATAACTTTCTTGGCGTGGATGAATTTAAAGAGGACTCCGTTAAAGCATTTAAGCTGAATGTCGAAGAGCATCCAGATTCCTACGACGCCTATTCTACTCTGGGTATGGCCTATGAAGAGCTTGGTGAATTTGAAAAAGCAAAACCCAACTATGAAAAAGCTTTAAAAATGGTGAAGGAAACAGGAAACTTCGAATGGGAATTTTATCAGGCAGATCTTGAACGGGTGGAAAAGATATTGCTGAAAGAGACCGAAGCAGCCGAATAGCCTTAACAAGGCAATGATTTTCTTACCGGCTTTTGTTACATTTGCAGCTCGTAAAAGTATAAACGGCAAATTAAATTAGACCGCCTCATGTTACAGGTTTCAAAGATTGCAGAGCATAAAGAAGAGTATATCAAAGCCCTTAAAAAAAGGAACTTTGATGCTTCAGATATTTTCGAACAGGTTTTAACCATGGACGAGACAAGAAGGTCTACCCAGGCCAAGCTTGATGATATCCTGGCGAGTTCCAACAAAATGTCCAAGGAGATCGGGCTTTTGTTCAAGAATGGAGAGCATGAAAAAGCGAATATCTTAAAAGAAAAGACCAGCCGTTTAAAGGAGGAATCCAAAGAGCTTTCAGAGAAGCTTGCCACTACGGTTGCCGAGCTTCAGAATCTGCTCTATACCATCCCTAATATCCCTCATGAGTCTGTTCCTGCCGGGAAAAGCGAGGAGGATAACGAAGAAGTTTATAAAGAAGGAGATATTCCTGTTCTGGCAGAAGGTTCTATGCCACACTGGGAATTGGCTAAGAAATACGATATCATAGATTTTGAACTTGGGAACAAGATCACCGGGGCAGGATTTCCGGTTTATAAAGGAAAGGGAGCGAGGCTTCAGCGAGCGCTTATCACCTGGTTTTTAGATAAAGCAACCGAAGCCGGTTATACCGAATATCAGTTACCATTGTTGGTGAACGAAGCTTCTGGTTTTGGAACCGGGCAATTGCCAGATAAGGAAGGCCAGATGTACCACGTGACCGAAGATGATCTTTACCTTATCCCTACGGCCGAGGTTCCTGTTACGAATATGTTCCGCGATAATTTGATGAACGAGAAGGATTTTCCTGTACTTTGTACCGGGTATACTCCATGTTTTCGCCGGGAAGCCGGTTCTTACGGAGCTCACGTTCGCGGGCTCAATCGTTTGCACCAGTTCGATAAAGTAGAGATCGTAAGACTTGAAACTCCTGAAAATTCATATGCTGCGCTGGATAAAATGGTAGAGCATGTAAAAGGTCTTTTAAAAGAATTGAAATTGCCTTATAGAATCCTTCGTCTTTGCGGCGGAGATCTTGGGTTTACTTCAGCTTTAACCTTCGATTTCGAGGTTTTCTCAACTGCACAGGATCGCTGGTTGGAAATAAGTTCTGTTTCAAACTTTGAAAATTTCCAGGCGAACAGGTTAAAATTGAGATATAAGAACAAAGAGAATAAAAAGGAACTGGCACATACCCTTAACGGAAGTGCCCTTGCCTTACCAAGAGTTCTGGCCGGTATTCTTGAAAACTATCAAACCGAAGAAGGGATTAAGATCCCTGAAGTGCTCGTGCCTTACTGTGGTTTCGACATTATAGATTAATTTCCCTATCATATTATAAAACAGCGCAAATGTTTATATTTACATATGCGCTGTTTTTTGTTTATAGCTTTTTGGTTTTTAGCCGGTTGCGGAGTCTATGCTCAGAGTGAACAACTGGCCAGGAATTTCTTTGATCAGGGGGAATATGAAAAGGCCCTTAAGATCTACGAAAGGCTGTATCGGGAAAATCCTTCAAACCCTATGTTCTTTAACGGCCTGGTCTCTTCATACCAACAGATGGAAGATTTTAATATGGCCGAAAAATTACTGGTGCAAAGACTCAATAATACCGCTAATAACCCATCGATCCTTATAGAACTAGGTCACAATTTTGAACTTCAGGATCAAAATGAACGCGCTACAAAATTTTACGAAGAAGCTTTACAGACGATAGAGGGAAGGCCAAATTATGCCTATGCCATTGCCCGTGGGTTCGAACAGTATAATTTACTTGATTACGCGGCCAGGGCCTATGAAAGGGCGATGGAGATAAATACAGATCGCAATTTCAACCTCCAGCTTGCGAGAATATATGGGGAGCAGGGGAAGATCGAAGAGATGTTCAGCAATTACCTGGACCTTATAGAAGACGATATGAAATTTTACGGTCTGGCGAACCGGGAGTTCAATCGTTATATTACGGAAGATCCACAGGCCGAGGCCAATGTTATTCTTAGAAAGTTATTGCTGAAAAAACTTCAGGAAAATCCGGTGTTGCTGTACAATGAGATGTTAAGCTGGCTTTTTGTTCAACAAAAGGATTTCAGCAAAGCTTTCGCCCAGGAGAGAGCGGTTTATAAGAGAGGAGAAAACAACCTGCAGGGGATTCTTAACCTGGCTTTTATAGCTAAGGAAGCTAAAGATTATGAATCTGCCGAGGAGATCATTACTTACGCGATCGAGGAATCTCCTTCGCCTATATTCAATTTGCAGGCAAGACATTTTTTGATCAATCTTAAGCTGGAAACTGCGAATCCTGAAGACTATGCCGGTATAGAAAAAGAATTTGAATCTCTTTTGACCGAATATTCCCAGGCTACTGGCACCTTGACTCTAAAGATCGATTACGCGAATTTTCTGGCCTTCCGGCTAGACAGGAAACAGGATGCGGTAGAGGTTTTAAAGAATACTGCTGAACTCGTAAATTCAGATTTTGAAAAAGCCAGGCTTAAAATGGCCCTTGCCGATATACTGGTGGTTCAGGAAAAATTTAATGAAGCTCTTATTTACTACTCCCAGATACAAAACCTGGTGAAGAACGATGTAATGGCACAGGATGCAAGGTTTAAAGTAGCCAAGACGAGTTACTTCAAGGGTGATTTTGAATGGGCGAAAACCCAGCTGGATATTCTTAAGTCCTCTACCTCACAGTTAATCGCCAACGATGCCATGGAACTGAGTTTGCTTATAAGTGATAATTCTCTTGAAGATTCAACTCAAACTGCTCTAAGGAAATATGCCCGGGCAGACCTGTTATCTTTTCAGAAAAGAACACCTGAAGCCATACAGGCCCTTGACTCAATTTTAATAAATCATAAGGGCGAAAAGATCGAAGATGAGGCCTTGCTGAGTCAGGCGAAATTGTATGAACAGGAGAAGGATTTCGAAAAGGCCGAACATAATTACCTCGCGATCATAGATTCATTTGGGAAGGATATACTTGCCGATAATGCCTATTATTTTCTGGCAGAGCTTTATGCGAACGAGCTTCAGGATCTGGAGAAGGCAAAAGGCTATTACGAGCAAATTATCTTTAACTTTGCAGACAGTATCTATTTTGTGGACGCCCGTAAAAAATACCGGATGCTTCGCGGAGATACCATAGAGTAATTCCAAAATTTAAATATTAGAAATGGTCATATATAACGTCACTATAAACGTTCAGGAAGATATTCACGATGAGTGGATAAAATGGATGCAGGAAGAGCATATCCCAGATATGCTGGATACTAAGAAATTTCAGAAAGCCCTGATGACGAAAGTGATGGTGCAGGAGCCTATGGGTGGCATCACCTATTCTGTTCAGTACACCGCAGAAAGCAAGGATATGCTGGAGCGCTATTATTCTGAAGATGCTGAGGATATGCGCTCCAGATCCAAAGCCTTCGAAGGAAAGTTCGTAGCCTTCCGCACCGAGCTGGAAGTAATCAGCGAGCAGTAGATTTTTATTGCAGACAATCATTATTTGACAGGCTGCAGGAACCTTCCCGGGAGCAAATTCATTTTGTCCCATTTACCTTATTAAATAAGAATATGAAAAAATATAAGCCTTCATTCAATAAGCCTTCAGCTAAAGATGACCAGGGGGTAAGAGCTAAGAAGCATCTTGGGCAGCATTTCCTTACAGATGAGAATATTGCCTCTAAGATCGCCGATACGCTAAGCTTTGAAGGTTATGAAAAAGTTTTGGAAATAGGCCCGGGGATGGGAGTGCTTACAAAGTATCTTTTAGAGAAAAAGGCTGAGATACATGTGATCGAGATCGATACCGAAAGCGTGGAATACCTGGAGAGCAATTACCTGCATTTACGAGGCAGGATCCATGAAAAGGATTTTTTAAAACATGATCTTTCCCAGATATTCCGAAATGAACAATTCGCGATCATTGGTAACTTTCCGTATAATATCTCTACTCAGATCGTTTTTAAGGTACTGGAATTAAGAGACCAGATCCCGGAATTTTCGGGGATGTTTCAAAAGGAAGTGGCCAAAAGGATCTGCGAAAAAGAGGGGAATAAAACCTATGGTATTTTAAGTGTACTCACCCAGGCTTTTTATGAGGCCGAATACCTTTTCACTGTGCCACCTTCGGTTTTTAATCCGCCGCCGAAAGTGGATAGCGGGGTGCTAAGATTGACCAGGAAAGATGATTTCACCCTGCCCTGTGATGAAAAGCTGTTTTTCAGAGTTGTAAAAACGGCCTTTAATCAGCGCAGGAAAACCATGCGTAACAGTTTAAAAATCTTTAATCTTCCCGATAATTTAAGGGAAGATGCTATATTTGGCCTTCGGCCGGAACAACTCAGTTTCCAGCAGTTTATTGAACTGACACAAAAAATTGAGCCGTATGCAATTTCAGGTAAGTGAAGAATTAATAGATAAGATCAAGTACCTCATCGAAGAGAAAAAAGATGAGGAGATATTGCTGCATCTTGAAGAAGTGCACCATGCTGATATTGCCGAAATTCTTACCGAACTTGATGTTGAAGAAGCCACTTATATAGTTAAGCTCCTAAATAGTGAGCAAACGGCTGAAGCTCTTATGGAGCTGGAAGAGGATAGAAGGGAACGTATCCTGGAATGTCTTTCTCCAAAAGAGATCGCCAACGAGCTTAACGAGATGGATACCGATGACGCGGCCGATATCATCTCTGAACTTTCCCTTGAACTACAGCAGGATGTAATTTCTGAAATTACAGACGAGCAGCATGCAGACGATATCGTGGAACTTTTACGCTACGATGAGAACTCTGCCGGTGGTCTTATGGCGAAAGAGCTGGTAAAGGTAAGTGAGAACTGGAGTGTTACCGGGTGTATGGCCGAGATGCGGAAGCAGGCAGAAAACGTGACCCGTGTGCATTCCATTTACGTGGTAGACGATAAGAACAAGCTAAAAGGAAGACTGTCTTTAAAAGATCTGCTCACCGCTTCCAGCGATGCCAACATCAGTGACATCTATATCCCGAATGTTGATTACGTGAATGTACATACCGAAGGAGAAGAAGTTGCGAGGATCATGCAGAAATATGACCTTGAAGCTATCCCGGTTGTAGACGAAATGAACAGGCTGGTGGGACGTATCACTATTGATGATATCGTGGATTTCATCAAGGAGGAAGCCGAAAAAGATTACCAGATGGCTGCCGGTATCTCTGAAGATGTAGAGGCAGATGATAGTATCTGGAGATTGACCCGTGCCCGTTTACCATGGCTAATCTTAGGGCTTTTTGGAGGCCTGGGAGCCGTATACGTGATGAAGGGATTCGAAGAAGCGCTGGCCAATTATGTCGAGCTTTTCTTCTTTACGCCTTTGATCGCCGCGATGGCGGGAAATGTTGGAGTGCAGTCCAGCGCGATCATCGTGCAGGGTCTTGCCAACGATAACCTTAGGGGAAGCCTATTTAACCGACTCATAAAAGAGATAGGCTTAACGCTGATTAATGGTGTTGCCCTGGGGATCCTGGTGATCCTTTTTGGACTTGTCACCGGGCAGCCTCCAATCGTAAGCTTTACCATAGCCCTGGCCCTGGTAACGGTGATTATAATCGCAGCGTTAATAGGAACTTTCGTGCCGATCATACTGGATAAGCAAGGCATAGATCCTGCCATTGCTACCGGTCCCTTCATTACAACCAGCAACGATATATTCGGGATCTTTATTTTCTTTTACCTCGCCAAAACAATCTTAGGTTTCTAGAAAGACCACCCAATTCTTCCGGTGCTTAATATCATTCTTTATCTTTGTAGGTCCGTTTTTCATATAGAACTGAAAGAGCGGATTTTGCTATTTGAATTATTAATCTGAAAAAGATAGAAACCATGATTATTCTGCATGCCGATACCAATCATCCCACTTTGATGAAAAAACTGGAAGAGGCAGGACACCATAATATAGAAGGATACGAACAGTCCCGTGAAGAGACTTTACAAAACCAACATTTATATGACGGTATTGTAATTAGAAGCCGTTACAAGATAGATCGTGAATTTATAGATGCTGCGCCAAACCTGAAATTTATCGCTCGTGTTGGGGCAGGCCTGGAGAGTATAGATGTAGAGTATGCCATGGAGAGAGGCATCAAGTTATTTTCTGCTCCAGAAGGGAACAGGAACGCGGTAGGGGAACATGCCCTGGGAATGTTATTATCTCTTTTTAACCGCCTCAATAAAGCCGATAAGGAAGTAAGAGAAGGTCTGTGGCATCGCGAAGAGAATCGTGGAGTAGAGCTGGACGGTAAAACGGTAGGTTTAATTGGTTACGGAAACATGGGAAAAGCCTTTGCAAAAAAACTTCGTGGTTTCGATGTAGATGTGATCTTCTATGATATCAAAGATGGTATTGCAGATGAGAATGCCCGCCAGGTTGGTTATGAAGAGTTCTTTGAAAAGGCAGATGTGGTAAGTCTTCATACTCCCTGGACCGAGGATACGCATCAAATGATCAATAAAGAGTTTATTTCCAGCTTCAAAAAACCTTTCTGGTTCATTAATACCGCCAGAGGTAAAAGCGTTGTGACCGCAGACCTCGTGGAAGCCTTGAAAGAAGAAAAAGTGTTGGGAGCAGGGCTTGACGTACTGGAATATGAAAAAGCGAGTTTTGAAAGTCTTTTCTCCAATAAGAAAAATGTTTCCATCAGCGCTGCAGATCCTATTCCGGATGCTTTGAGAGAATTAATGTTTATGCCACATACATTATTGAGTCCGCATGTTGCCGGATGGACCGTAGAATCTCATAAGGGTCTGGCTACAGTGATCGCAGACAAGATAATCGCCGAATTTGGCGAAGGTGATGCTGAAAAGTAGGAACATATGAAAAACAGGGTAACAGGTCTGGGCGGACTTTTCTTTAAGGCAAAAGATCCAGACAATGTAAAAAAGTGGTACAATGAGCATCTTGGGCTGAATACAGATCAGTACGGATGCACTTTCTGGTGGAAAGACCAGGAAGGTAAGGATTGTTCTACCCAATGGAGCCCTATGAGCGAGGATACAGATTATTATAAGCCGTCCAACAAGCAGTTTATGATGAACTTCCGGGTCGAAAACCTTGAAGAATTGCTGAAAACCTTAAAGGAAGAGGGTGTTGAGGTGGTTGGAGAGATGGAAACCTATGATTACGGTAAGTTTGGATGGATCATGGATCCTGAAGGTAATAAAATAGAACTCTGGGAGCCTGTAGATAAGGTTTTTAAAAACGAGTAAAATTTATGAGTGAAGTGTAAGGCTGAGTGCAGATGAAGCCTACTTTAACCTCATGAAACAGAAAAGGCTACTTAGAAATTATTGCTAAGTAGCCTTTATTATAATATGCTGAATCAATTAACCCAGCTGGCTAAGATCGATCAAAGCAGATTTGATGGATTCTTCACCTTCTATAGCTTCAAAAGTAACATTCTTTACTAGTGGATCTGCCAGGGACATAACCAGGATAAAGGCAACATCATCTCTGGAGATCTCTCCTCTTTCGTTCAGAGTTCCTTTCGCAACCTTTACTTTGGCAAGTCCAAGATCATCTGTAAGTGCACCCGGACGTACGATAGTATAGTTCAGGCCACTTTCTCTAAGATACTCGTCTGCATCTTTCTTGGCCTCCAGATAATGTCTCAGATCTTCGTTCTTTGACGGATCATCTGCCCCCATGGAGCTTAACATCACGAATTTCTTGACATTCGCCGCTTTTGCCGCATCGATTAGTTTTTTAGCACCATCCCTATCTACAGCGTCTGTTTTTTCGTCTGAAGTGGCTCCGCCAGAACCTGCTGCGAAGATCACTTTATCTACACCTTTCATGGTGTGGCTAACATCTCCCTCCAGGTCGCCTAAAACGGCTTCTACTTCCATGTCTTCAAATTGCTGTCTTTGCTCCTCTTTACGAATTAGCGCTAACGGGTTAAAATTCTCTGAGTTGTTGAGAATTTCGATAACTCTTTTTCCTGTATGACCGGTGGCACCGGCAATAAGTATATTTTCCATAGTTTTCTTTGTCTTTTATTGTTCAAACAAGATAAGGAGGAATAGATAATTGGCACAGCCAAAAGCAAGGAATAACAGTATCTTAACAGCTTCCAGGCCTGTTAATAGTAGTAAGTGAAAAATTTAAAGAAAACCTTTGTAAGTATTTACTTCATGGCCGCGGCTCTCTCTTCCAGTTCTTTTTGAAATTCTTCCATTACCGGTTTCACCGTGCTTTCCGGAAGATCGGCAATTCTAATATACATAAGTCCGTCAACAGCGTCATTAAATAGCGGGTCTACATTAAAGGCAACGACCTTTGCGTTTTGCTTGATATATTTCTTGATGAGTACGGGTAAACGCAGATTTTCGGTTTCCAGTTCATCGATGATCTTATCAAATTTATTGAGATCGGCTTCGCTTTCATCGAAAACAAGATCCTTGTCTGCGTCTTCAAGTTTTACCTTGAATTCTTTTTTCGGCCTTACATACTGGGCGACATAGGGATCGTAATAATTCGATTTCATGAATTCTATCATCAGCGATTTAGAGAAATTACTGAACTTATCGCTTATGGTCACTCCACCAATAAGATATTTATGTTCCGGAAATCTCAGGGTGCAATGCACGATGCCCTTCCATAGAAGGAATAGTGGCATTGGCTTTAACTGGTACTCCTTAATTATAAATGCGCGACCCATTTCGATACTCTGGCTCATCATTTTGTGCAGCTCCGGTTCAAACCGGAACAGGTCCTGAAGATAAAATCCGTTAATCCCGTGTTCAGCATAAATTTCACTTCCCATCCCCATTCTATATGCCCCGGCGATCTTTTTGGTTTCATTATCCCAGAGAAAAAGATGGTGGTAATTATCATCAAATTTATCCAGGTCTATACTATTGTTGGTGCCTTCTCCAACCTCACGAAATGTTATTTCCCTTAAGCGGCCAATCTCATTGAGTATGTTCGGGATGACCTCACGTTTGGCCAGGAACACCTCGTAATTCCTGCTTTGCAGCAGTCTTTTATCCATTTTACGGCAATTCTCTACTTCGATATTCATCAGTTCCGAATTGGTCTCTTCGGCGATATCTTTTGGAGATCTTGGTATTTTAAGGGTTTTTGGAAGTTTCCCTAATAGTTTTTTTCTTTCGAAAGCATTTGCCAGCATATAGGTTTTCCGCCTTAAAAATGCCGTATAGGCTTCCAGGTTAGAGTGTTCTACCTGGTCTTCTACAGAGATCGGGTGACCTACTCTCACTTTGATCTTCCGGCGCCGTTGCGAAAGCATTTCGCTTGGTAATTTCGCGGTTCTAAGTACGTCGCTGAATGAGGCCAACCTGTAAAAGAACAAACTGTTCTTAGCATGAAAATATATTGGAACTACCGGCACCTTGGATTTTTGAATGAGTTTCATTGCTGAAGGCTCCCAGGGTTTATCCACAATTACTTTTTTATCCCTGTAAGTAGAGACTTCCCCGGCAGGAAAAATCCCCAATGCATTTCCCTCTTTGAGGTGGGCAATGGCTTTTTTCATTCCGCTAAGGCTCGATTTGGCCTCTTTATGATCTTCAAAGGGGTTTACAGGAAGTATATATGGCTTCAAAGGATCCAGCCTTTGCAATAGAAAATTAGCAACGACCTTATAGTCTGGCCTGCTCTGTAAAACCAGCTTCATAAGTATCATTCCATCAATTCCACCCAATGGATGGTTGGAAATGGTGATAAAAGGACCTTCTTTCGGGATTCGTTTCAGATCTTTTTCAGGAATTTCAAAATCTATCTCAAATTCATTCAGGATAGAATCAATAAAATCTGTGCCTTTAAGGTTCTTGCGTTTATCGTATTCCTTATTGATCCTGGATAGTTTGGTCGTTTTAAGGATAAGCCAGCCAATTCCCGTGCCCAGGAATCCGAACTTACTCAAATTCATAACATTGGCTACCTCTTTGGCACTAACGATTCCCATATTTGATTGGTTTATTCTAGTTAAAAATATCCCGGAGGATTTCTGAGTGATTCCGTCTTAGGAGCTGCCAGAAATTCCTTTCCATAATTTCCGAAAAGTTAAAATACAAAATTTCAAATTTGAAAGGCCGCTTCAGGTACTTAAGCTAAATCCTACTCCTATATTTGAAATGATCCAGGAAATTTTGAAATCAAAAATAAGAAATCAATTTTTAGTTTTCGGCGACCAGTTGGATCGTGTTCTGGGTAAGTTGTTTTAGAAGTATTGTCTTATCCTTCTCCAGGCTCTGGACCGCCTCTTCATTGAAGTGTCTAATTGTATACAAGGAAACGCCGGTTCTGTAATCTACCTTGAACCTGGCTTTTAAATGCTGAATGAGTTTTTCTAATTGATTGAATTTATTATCAACACACACCCTAAAGCTAATTGCAGAATTCTGTATTAGATCTACTTTGATCTGGTACTGGTGAAAAAGCCTGAAGATTTCAGAGATATTCTCTTCTACCATGAATGAAAAGTCCAGTGAAGATAATGAGATCAATACCTGGTCTTTTTTTACTATGAAACAGGGGATCTCCGGGTAGATGGTCTTTCCCTTGCTCACCGCCGTTCCTTCGCCGGTTGGATTAAGGAAGGACCTTACAAACAGAGGGATTTCCTTTCTTTGTAATGGCTGAAGGGTTTTCGGGTGAATTACCGAAGCTCCGTAAAATGCGAGCTCTATAGCTTCTTCATAGGAGATCTTACTCAAAAGTTCTGCTTTCGAGAAGAACCTGGGATCGGCGTTTAAAACTCCCGGGACATCTTTCCAGATCGTGACATTTTCAGCATTCATGCAATAAGCTATAATCGCTGCAGAATAATCTGATCCTTCACGACCAAGGGTTGTGGTAAAATTGTTAGGATCTGAGGCGATGAATCCCTGGATGATATTAAGCTTTTTGGCATCGATATTCTCCTGGATAAGATCCTGGGTTTTAGTCCAGTTTACCTGGGCATCCCTGTAAGTGCTATCTGTCTTTATGAAATTTCGCGCATCCAGCCAGGTAGAATCTATTTGCTGGGAATTGAGATATTCGCTAACAATGGTAGTGGAAACAAGTTC
>JBFIMP010000030.1:0-16066 GCA_041611635.1 Christiangramia sp. | reverse complement strand
TTGAACTTTATAACTAGATTCTAAATTCTCAAGTTTTGGTAATAGCTATGCATGCGACACATACACATCACGCCCATACACATCATCATATTTGCTATTACTCTATTTTTCATTTTTTACTTTTTTAACCCTCGACTTTGCTCAGGACGTTTAGTTTTTTCGTCAAGCTGAACTCGTTTCAGCTTCTAAATGGTTCCTGAAACTCCCGATGCTTCGGGACAGGATGACAATTTTTATTATTTCAATTTTAATTCAGGACACAAAAAAAGCCGCTGCGTTTGGCAGCGGCTTTTTGCAATTATTTCTTTTCAGTTTTATGCAATAGAGTGCGCTGCGGAAGATTCCGGCATCATACACATCATATTACAAATTCTACTGATCATTTTTTCGTTTTCTGAATTACAAAGATATGCACGGAAATTTTTAATATCCAAGCCTTTAGCTAAAAATAAATTTAAAAAGTTTTAAAACCTCCAGTTTTACTGGTGTTTTGGCAGCATAATTTTTTTTCGAACCTATTTTAGGGAGATTTAATACCGCGTTAGGGATTGAGCGGTTATTTGAGCTCTCCCGATTTTTCATTGGGAAGCGAGCCGCGAAAGCCCGGCGCAAGCTGAAAAGCGCGGCGCAACGCCCGGATAAAACTTGCAATTAGTATCTAAACGCTTAAACAAATCATATTAAAAATTCAAATTGGATAAAATGACGTTAAATACATTTGCCATGATATGAATTTTTATACATTTGTAGCCAACATATTGAAAGGGATAGATTTGACTGATTGCAACCCTATGATACCTTAAGAAAGTATTTGAAAATGCTAAAGCAGAATGTTTACTACACTCCACTTAGCCCTTCACGTCAAATTTTTCCATTCTTATAAATTAAAAAAGGAATTGAATGGCTTATTTATTTACTTCAGAAAGTGTTTCTGAAGGGCACCCGGATAAAATTGCAGATCAGATTAGTGATACCTTATTGGATAATTTCCTCGCCTTTGACGAGGAGTCTAAAGTTGCCTGTGAGACCCTGGTGACAACTGGGCAGGTTGTGCTTGCGGGTGAAGTGAGAAGTAACACTTATTTAGATGTACAGAATATCGCCCGGGATGTTATCAATAACATAGGTTATACCAAAGGGGCCTATAAATTTAGTGGTGATTCTTGTGGAGTAATTTCTTTGATCCATGAGCAGTCCCAGGATATTTACCAGGGAGTAGACCGCGGGAATAAAGAAGAGCAAGGTGCCGGTGACCAGGGAATGATGTTTGGTTACGCAACCAATGAGACTGAAAATTATATGCCACTGGCCCTCGATATATCGCACAAAATCCTTATCGAACTGGCAAAGCTGAGACGTGAAGAAAAGGAAATAGAATATCTAAGACCCGATTCTAAAAGCCAGGTTACAATTGAATATAGCGACGAAAATGTACCCCAGCGAATTGTTGCTATCGTAGTTTCTACCCAACATGATGATTTTGATGGCGACGATGAAAAAATGCTGGCCAAGATCAAGAAGGACATTATCGATATTTTGATTCCCAGAGTTAAGGAACAATTACCTGAATATGTTCAGAAACTATTCAATGACGATATTGTTTACCACATCAACCCAACCGGGAAATTTGTAATTGGTGGTCCTCATGGTGATGCCGGACTAACGGGAAGAAAGATTATCGTGGATACTTATGGTGGAAAAGGTGCCCATGGGGGTGGTGCATTTTCCGGGAAAGATCCTTCGAAGGTAGACCGCTCTGCTGCATATGCTTCCAGACACATCGCAAAAAATTTAGTAGCCGCAGGCGTGGCTCCGGAAATTCTTGTTCAGGTATCCTACGCAATTGGAGTGGTTGAACCTACTTCAATCTCTGTTTATACCTACGGAAAGAAAAATGTAGATATAAGCGACGGTCAAATCGCAGAAAAAGTAAAAGAAATCTTTGACATGCGTCCTGCAGCTATCGAAGACCGACTGAAACTTAGAAATCCTATTTACCGGGAAACGGCTGCTTATGGTCATATGGGTAAAGAACCCAGAATGGTTACTAAAATTTTCAACAGTCCTTACAAAGGTAAGATCACCAGGGAGGTAGAATTATTTACCTGGGAAAAGCTGGATTATGTAGATAAGGTGAAAGAAGAGTTTGATTTATAGTATATTCAACATCTAATTTCAATTACTAACAATGGATATAGTCACACTTTTTCCCTTTATAATTATTCTCTTTTATTTGATAATAATTGGTTCTATTCTCTACCTTATTTATAGTTGGGTACGTAAATTTATTTCCCTGAGGGAAGAACAAAATGAACTCTTACGTGAAGTAATTCGGAAACTAGATGAGAAATAATTCAAAAGCCGCTTTTTATAGCGGCTTTTTTATTTTATCCAGCTAAGCCCAGTTTTATAATTTCTTCGGAAAACCTTAACAGCAGCGAGCTCTAATAATTCCTACTTTTAAGATTCACCAAGAGATTTTCCTATGTCTTTATTTAAAAAAGTAAGAAACACGATCAACCTGCTGAAGTCGGTTGACATGGATCAATTAGCCAAGATCAATGAAAAAATTGACCTGGCAGATGCAATGAAAACTTTAGGAAAATTAGACGACCGCCAATTGGCCGGATTGATGAAAATGTTAAAAACAAAACGGAAAAAAGGCCAGCACGACCTTCCTCCTATCGATGGTGATTTTTATAACCTGGATCTCAAATTAACCGAAGAACAAAGGGAAATTCAGTTAAAGGTTCGAAATTTCATGGAGAATGAAATTAAGCCCTTGGTGAACGAATACTGGAAAAAAGACCAGTTTCCGTTCGAGGTTATCGAGAAATTCCGGGACCTGAATATTGTTGGGGTTCCTTACGAGGGTTATGGCTGCCCTAACCTTCCTTTTTTGATGGAAGGTATCATCGCACAGGAAATTGCACGTGTAGACGTTTCCATTTCTACATTTTTTGGAGTCCATAGCGGTTTAGCTATGGGGTCTATTTATTTATGTGGAAGCGAGGAACAGAAACAGGAATGGCTTCCCCAGATGCAGAAGATGGAAAAGATCGGTGCTTTTGGTCTTACCGAACCAAATGTAGGCTCTGGTGTGGCCGGCGGATTAGAAACTACTTGCAAATTTGACGGTGAGAACTGGATATTGAACGGCCAGAAGAAATGGATTGGCAACGCCACTTTTGCTGATGTTACCATCATCTGGGCAAGGGATCTTGATTCTAACCAGGTTAAAGGTTTTTTGGTGAGAAAGGAAAATCCAGGGTTTAAAACCGAAAAGATAAAGGATAAGATGGCGCTAAGAATCGTCCAGAACGCAATAATCACCCTGACCGATTGTAAAATTCCCGAAAGCGACAGGCTTCAAAACGCGAATTCCTTTAAAGACACTGCCAATGTTCTAAGAATGACCAGGGCCGGAGTGGCCTGGCAGGCGGTAGGATGTGCAAGGGGAGCCTACGAAAGTGCCCTGAAATATACCAAAAAAAGGGAGCAATTTGGTAGACCTATAGCCTCTTTCCAGTTGATCCAGGATCACCTGGTAGAAATGCTATCTAATCTAACTTCCATGCAAACTTTGTGCTTCAGGCTTTCTGAAATGCAGGATCAGGAATTATTAACAGACGAACACGCCAGTCTTGCAAAAGTTTACTGTAGCATGAGAATGCGTGATGTGGTGAGCAGGGCCAGGGAAGTTCTTGGTGGTAACGGGATTTTACTCGAATATGATGTAGCTCGTTTCGTGGCAGATGCCGAAGCGATCTATAGCTATGAAGGAACAAAAGAAATTAATTCACTTATTGTTGGGCGTGCCATAACTGGCTATAGCGCCTTTGTTAGTTAAAAAAGAAAAAGAAAGATTTATGTCAGTATTGATTGTATGTCCGGGGAAGGATCCGGAAAATTGGGAAAAAGCATTAAAAAATCAGCATCCGGGGATGAACGTTTTTGTTTATCCCGAAGATCACGACAAGGAAGAGGTTGAGTTTGCGCTTACCTGGAACCATCCAAGAGGGTTATTTAAAAACTACCCAAATCTGAAAGTGATCGCCAGCATGGGAGCAGGAGTAGATCATATTTTAAGCGACGAAGCCTTACCAGAGGGAATCCAGATAACCAAAGTGGTAGACGATACCCTTACCGAAGATATGGGAGATTTCGTGTTAAGCCAGGTAATGAATCATATAAGAAGCCTGCACTATTATGTGAAAGCCCAGAAAGAAAAGAAATGGGAGAAATTTCAGTATAAAAGACCTCAGGATATTAAGGTTGGTATTATGGGACTGGGAGTTCTTGGAAACGAAGTAGCAGATAAGCTTCATAAAAACTTTTTCCAGGTCTATGGATGGTCCAGAACAGAGAAATCCTGCGACCATGTGACCAGTTACCATGGGAAGGATCAACTCGAAGAATTCCTTAATAATTCAGAAATTCTGGTTTGTTTATTACCTTTAACTGAAGAAACTGAAAATATCCTGAATGCAGACCTTTTTGATATGCTGCCGGAAGGAGCTTATGTGATCAATGTCGCCAGGGGAGAACATCTTGTGGAACATGATCTAATAAAAATGATAGATAACGGTCATCTTTCCGGAGCTTCTTTAGATGTTTTCAGGGAAGAACCCTTACCGGAGGAACACCCGTTTTGGGATCATGAAAAGATTAACATTACCCCTCATATTGCCAGTTTAACCAAACCTGAATCTGTTGCCGGCCAGATCGCCGAAAATTATGACAGGATGAAGGACGAGGAACCTCTTAAAAATAAGGTGGAAAAAGAGAAGGGTTATTGATAATTAAATCTTTTACAGATGGACAATTTAAATAATATCATGGTAGCTGTCGATTTTAATGACAGCATTGGGGAACTGATGGTCTATGCCGACAATCTGGCCCAAAAATTTGGATCCAAAGTCTGGGTTTTGCATGTGGCAGAGCCAGAGCCAGACTTTGTAGGTTATGAACCTGGGCCACAATATATTCGTGATATCAAAGCAGATGAATATCGTGAAGAGCATCGAAACCTTCAGGAAGTCTGCAAAAATTTCCTGAGTGAAGATACTGTAAAAGAGGCGTTATTAATCCAGGGGTCCACGGTAGAAACGGTTGTTGAAGAAGCTAAAAAACTGAATATAGATCTACTCATTGTAGGAACTCATAAACATAGCTTTCTACACAATCTTTTGCAGGAGAGTGTATCCATGGAATTGATCAAAAAAGCCGAAATTCCAATACTTACTATTCCAATAGACGAATAAAAACGAATTAATTCCCCGTTCTCACGGGGAATTTTTATTTTCATTGAAAATTATTTGATCTTGAAAACAGAAAAGGCCCAGCTTAAAAAGGTATCCAAACTAATTCAACCACATATTCATCGTACCCCGGTGCTCACCTCTCATTTAATAAATGAGATTGCCGGCGCAGATCTTTATTTTAAATGTGAGAATTTTCAAAGAATGGGAGCATTTAAAATGCGAGGAGCTACGAACGCTATTCTCGGTCTTTCTGATGAACAAAAATCCAAAGGTGTAGTAACCCATTCTTCGGGTAATTTTGCCCAGGCACTTTCCCTTGCAGCAAAAAGCCTGGGTGTCCCAGCTTATATCGTCATGCCAGATAGCGCCCCCGAAGTTAAAAAGGCGGCAGTGAGAACTTACGGTGGTAAAATCACAGAATGTCCCTCCACTCTTAAGGATCGTGAAAGAACCGCAAAAGAAATTCAGCAAAGAACAGGGGCTACTTTTATTCATCCATCCAACGACCTGGATGTCATCCTGGGACAGGGAACCGCTGCCCTGGAATTACTGGAAGACAAACCAGATCTAGATATCGTTTTCTGCCCGGTTGGCGGCGGCGGACTTATTGCCGGCACCGCTTTGGCAGTTAAATATTTTGGGACTAATTGTAAATGCATGGGTGGAGAACCGCAGGAAGCAGACGATGCCTGGCGTTCCCTGCAGAGCGGCAAAATCGAGACCAACGAAACCGCCAATACAGTGGCAGATGGCTTAAAAACTCAGCTAGGAGATATTAATTTTCCCATTATTCTTGAAAATGTTGATGAAATAGTTCGCGTTTCTGAAGAAGAAATAAAAACTGCTTTAAGACTCATCTGGGAGCGCATGAAGATCATCGTAGAACCTTCGAGTGCCGTTGCTCTGGCAGCCGTGATCAGGGAAAAACAGCGCTTCAAGAACAAAAAGATAGGAATTGTAATTTCTGGCGGGAATGTTGATCTGGCCAAACTCCCATTTTAAATTGGTCCGGTTCCAACTTCCAAAACCATTACCTGCATTTATTAAATATTCCTTTGAGAATATCCTATAGCATGGCACAGAACATTTATTAAAGCAGTTTAATCCTTTTTAACCGTTATCAACCTAGTGCCTTATCCTCAGGCATTTTTTTGGTTTATCTTACTGAATTTTCGTTTTTTATATCATTAAATAAAAGAAATACTATCTTTAAATAAGCCAAAATATAAACAAACTAACAGGTTGCTAAATGGAATTGTATCTCACGGTCGCGATCATCATAATCGGAATCATCCTGTTCGTGCGCGATTATTTTTCGATAGATACAACCTCCATCCTCATCATGGCTTTGTTTATCGTATCTGGCGTATTGAGCCCCGAAGAAGGTTTTTCTGGATTCAACCATCCAGCGACCATTACTCTTGGCTGTATGTTCGTGGTGAGCGCAGCAGTCTTTAAATCGGGTATTATTGATGGCCTCAGTGCGAAATTGATAAAAATAGCCAAGATCAATTACTTTCTTGCACTCGTTTCGTTAAGCACAACCGCAGCGGTTCTCTCTGCATTCATTAACGATTCAGCCGTGGTAGCGATCCTTATCCCGGTGGCACTTCTGGTTTGCCGGGAAGCTAATATTAGTCCGGCGAGATTGCTTATTCCCATTTCATTTTCAGCCTTATTTGGAGGTACCTGTACTTTGATTGGTACTTCCACAAATATCCTTGTTAGCAGTTATGCTGAAAAGCTTGGTTCTGAAGCTTTCGGAATGTTCGAATTTTCCCTGGCGGCTTTATGCCTGCTGAGCATTGGAATGGCATATATCTTTATCATGGGCCCTATACTTCTACCAAAAAGGGGGCTGCCAGAGGATACCGGATTTAAGAAAGAAGCTGAAAAATACATGGCAGAGATCGAGTTGCATGAGGATTACGACGATGTAGACCGATCTATTTCAGAATCAAAACTAGTTAATGATTATAAGGTGCAGATCCTTCGGATCAAAAGAAAACATTACCGGGTATATGAAATAAATGGGGAAACCGTATTAAGGGAACATGACCTCATCAGGATCCTGGTAGACCCTGTGAACCTGGCAAAATTAAAAGTAAAGAAAGGCCTAACAATAAGAGGGGAAAAAGAGAATGTAGGAGATGCTATACCCAATGACCAAATAGAACCTAAGAAGACTATTTTAAACGAGGAAAAAAAGATTTACGAGGTAATGATCCCTTATGGATCTGAAATTGCGGGCAAATCTATCAAGCAACTTAACTTTAGAAGCACCTATTATGCCTCGGTTCTTGCCATAAGACACCGAAAGGAAACCATCACAGAAGATGTCTCCCATGTAGTTCTAAAAGAGGGAGATATGATGTTGCTTTTTGCTTCTGAAAAAGCCATCTCGCTATTAACCTCAGAAAAACTCATCGTAACCCTTTCTGAATACCAGGGACGAAGTGTAGATTATAAGAAGGCTATTCCGGCACTGCTCATTGTAATAGGAGTAGTTGGTGCGGCAGCATTTAACCTAACTTCTATACTTATAAGTGCCATGATAGGTAGTCTCTTGCTGGTAACCTTAACCATTCTGAAACCCCAGGAAGCTTATGAGGCCATAGAATGGAAAGTGATCTTTATGATCGCCGGGGTACTCTCCATGGGGAAAGCCCTCGAAAAAACCGGAGGTTCAGAGATCATCTCACAACATATTTATGAATCCCTGGGCGGGCTGGATCCCAGGTGGACGCTGAGCATGATATTCCTATTTACCTTTTTATCTACCAACGTACTTTCCAGTAAGGCTGCAGCTGCTTTAATGACTCCTATCGTGATAAGCCTTGCTGCCGCGATGCAGGTTAGTGAAAAGCCTTTTCTAATTGGGGTAATGTTCGCCTGCTCCCTTACTTTCATGACCCCGGTGAGTTATCCTGTAAACACGATGGTGTATGCCCCGGGAAATTATAGGTTCCGGGATTTTCTAAAGTTCGGCACACCCCTTAACTTTATCATCTGGATTGCAGCATCATTTGTGATCCCGATATTTTTTCCTTTTTAGATATGAGAAGAGTAAAACTCCATAATCCGTTTAAGACAAGAATAATTGATGAAAAGCTCGTACGGGAACATCTGGCACTGGAAAGGACCAAACTGGCCAATGAAAGAACTTTACTCTCTTACATCAGGGCATCAATCTATCTTTTAATCAGCGGGCTGGCATTATTGCAGATAAAGGAATACCAGGGAATAAGTCTTATGTGGGTAGGGTATCTTTCTTTACTCATCTGTGTTTTATTTCTCATCGTTGGTTTTTCGAGGTATATTGCTTTGGAAAGAAAACTGAATAAATTATTACAGCCCGACGAAGAAAGCAACGAAAACAAGGATAAACAACGATAAAAGAAATTAGCCCCTTTTGCAGCAAATAGTTCATTATTCTTTTCACTTCTTGGTCATAGGCCTTATTGCTTATTTATACGATAAGGAAAACTGGCTGAAAAACTGGGCTATTCTCGCAGCCACCATGCTGGTGGACCTGGACCATTTATTTGCCACTCCCCTTTTTGATCCCGATCGTTGCAGTATAGGCTTCCATCCTCTGCATTCTGAAATTGCCATTACCGTCTACGTGCTTGGAATGATATTTATTAAGAATAAAGTAATAAGATTGATCTGTATAGGATTGTTCTTCCATATGTTCACCGATCTTATAGACTGTATCTGGACCTATGCTAAATGCGCTACCTGCCTGCAGGACGTTTTTTAAATACCCGCTGCTGCTCTGGCCATTCTATCCAGAAATGCTCATTTTTAAAACTATCTATTTCAAAACCCACAGAAGACCGGTTTGTCATTTGTAAGCATTTTTTTCAGCATCCTATTCGATATTCACTGTTTTTCCTTCAAATTGATTTTAGGAAAATGAAACTGTTAGGAAGATAAATGTTGCGAAGAGAATAATTACTTTCATATTTACTAATTAGACTCATAAAATTAGCTTATAAAAACTTTAGCTTCAATTAATTAATATTTTTCAACTCCTAAACTATATGCTGTCTAAAAAAATATTAACGCAAAAGATGCTATCCCTCCCATTTTAATTCAATTATTTTATCTTTACCATCCTTAATTCAGCCTAAGAAATCAAATTATGCATGTAGCCATCGCCGGGAATATTGGTGCGGGAAAAACCACGCTTACCAGATTACTCGCAAAACATTATAAATGGGAACCACAGTTTGAAGATGTACTCGAGAATCCCTACCTAGAAGACTTCTACAACAAAATGGAGCGCTGGTCGTTTAACCTTCAGATCTATTTTTTAAATAGCAGGTTCAGGCAAATATTGCAGATTAGGGAAAGTGGGAAAAAGATCATACAGGATAGAACGATCTACGAAGATGCCTATATTTTTGCGCCAAACCTTCATGCTATGGGGTTGATGACAAACAGGGATTTTGAGAATTACAAATCACTTTTCGATCTCATGGAAAGTGTGGTACAGGGACCAGACCTTCTTATATATCTAAGAAGTAGTATTCCTAACCTTGTGGCTCAAATTCACAGTCGCGGGAGAGATTATGAAAACACGATCTCTATCGATTATTTAAGCCGACTAAATGAGCGTTATGAAGCCTGGGTGCATAATTATGACAAGGGTAATTTGCTTATTATTGATGTAGATAATATTAACTTTGTAGACAATCCTGAAGACCTTGGAGATATCATTAACAGGATCGACGGGGAATTACACGGACTCTTTTAACAGAATTAAAATATGGAATCAACTAAATTAAAAAGACCTAAGCATAAGGGTTCACCAAAGTTATTCGACAACCCAATCTTAGAAAAATTAACGCATACCCATATATCTATTCCTCTTATCATCTTCGCAGTAATTGCCACTGCTTTGGTCTATTACGGAATAATTGAAAAGGGATTTGAAGCTCCGGCCATGATAGGGTTATTTCTGGCGGGTCTTTTCTTTTTCACGTTCATCGAATATGTGATGCACAGGTATTTATATCATATTCCAGCTACCACTCCTAGAAAACAGAAGTTATCCTATACCATGCATGGGGTACATCACGATTACCCAAAAGATAAATCAAGACTGGCGATGCCTCCAGTTCTAAGCCTGATTATCTCTACAGTTTTATTTATTATATACCGTGCGGTGCTTGGTGATTATGTTTTTGGGTTCCTTGCCGGGTTTTTAATTGGTTACGCGGGATATCTGGCAGTGCATTATTCTGTACACGCATTTAAAGTGCCTAATAATTTCCTGAAGATCTTATGGCATCACCATAGTATTCACCATTATAGAGAGCCAGACAGAGCTTTTGGAGTCTCTTCCCCTCTATGGGACGTGATTTTTGGAACAATGCCAAGAAAAGCACCTAATAGTCAGCGTGCCGCGGTTGGCACCAGCATAGACCCGAGCTAGGTTATTAGCTTATATACAAAACAAAAGATCCCGGAAATTCCGGGATCTTTTGTTTTGTAGTTAATTCAATTATAATACTACTGAATAAATCCATTTTCCCTGGCATGCTTCTCTGCTTCACTTGAGTTTTCAGCTAGCAGCACAGGTACCGTGTCAAAATTATCTATAAGGCTTCTCACCCGGTCCATCCTCTTCTTATGCTTCACACTCCTTAAATAGATCGCGAGTATCCTGTCTGAATATTGCGCGGCTATGTCGGTATATATACTTGCATCATGCTCACCGCTATCCCCTATGAGGATGAACTTCATATCTGGATAAGTCTTTAAAATATTGGTGATCTCCTTCTGCTTATGAGGTTTTTCCGGTTTTAAAGAGCTATCAAAAGGAGTTATAAAATCTCGTAATAAAATAGGCCCTTTGGGAAATTCATTATGATCCAGAAATAGTTTTAAGTACTCATATAGATTCCAAGGACTGTTACTCAGATAAAAAATGGGATTTTTAGATTCTCCCGATTTTCCTTCGTGCAACTTCTTATAAAGATCTGGAGCACCTTTAAAAGGAATTCTTTCATAGGCGTTAGTGAGCAGGGAGTTTTTAAGCAGTCTCAGCTTTAAGAAAGAGGTCACACCAGTTTGTAAAATGGTATCGTCTATATCACTAATCACTCCATATTCAGCATCCACCTGTGGCACCAGAAATTCCCCTTCGGCAGGATCATCTATTAATTCAGTTTTGCCAGAAAGCTTTTCTTTATAATAGACCTGATAATTGAGCCAGCCTTCTCTGTTAGCGTGTTCAGAAAGGTTTTCTTCTATGGTCTTATCAAAAAGAAAATAACCTTCATCATTAGTAGTGCCGTTAAGATCTACCTTGTCCCTGATCTTCAATTGCACCCCGGCATCAGGAATTTCGAAGCTATCAAATTGCTTCCAGGTATTCTTAATCGTTTTCCAGATGGATTGATCCTTTATAATGTGCAAAGGTTCATTATCCAGAACCCGACCTTTTACATATAAATGGGAATAAGTACCATAACTTCTATAGGGTAAAACATAAACCTGGTCCAGATTTTTGTACCGGCCTAAAAATTTCTTGAAACGTTTTCGCATTAAAACTGTAGGTTTTTCCCAATTTAGGTTTTATTCCTAAAAACGCTTATTTCAGGCTTAAGATTTATAAAAGATTTAGTATCCGTAACCGATTACCGATTTCTAAGAGCCTTTATAAGTTGCTCCTTAGACATTTCACTTCTACCCTCTACACCTAACTCTTTTGCTTTTTCGTATAATTCCTCTTTTGTTCTTTCCTCGTATTTTTCTGCTTTCCCTCCCTTTTCTCCAGATTTGGGATCATTGGCGATTCTAGCCGCTTTTTCCTTACTCATTCCCTGATCTCGCAGTTCCTCGTATTGTTCATCATTTTTGATTTGTGGCCCGTGATCTTTTGCCATGGTTGAAATCTTTATTGGTTGTATGTTAAAATTACGATTTCACTCGAGATCCTAAATATTCGGGATTCTGATTAACTAGAGTTTAACGCCAAATTTTAACAACCTTAAACATTTTTTAAGAAAATGTGAAATTTAAGCCTCGTCAAAATGCCTGTTTTTTCTCAGGTCTTTAAATTACTTATTTAGTAAAAATCACCTGAACTTTAAAATTTCGTTAAATTGGTTAAATGATTGGCTACAAAATTCATCTAAAAGTAAATTTACTTAGTAACTAAACCCTACAATTTTAAAGATTAATCAATCAGTTGAAGGAGATAGCTATGCACAGACTGGAGAAAAAAAGGACCATCGAATTACTGGAGAAACAGCGTGTTTTTAATAAAAAAAGCAGCTACTTATATAAAATAGCGGCAGATAAGGAAAAACGGCTTGTTCTGAAAAATTTTTATGAGCAGCTTTATAATCAGAAAATGGATTTCTTGGATGAAATAGAAGAGAAGATTGAACAGCTAAAAAGGGAAATCTCGCCAACCAGAGATCCTAGAATGCTTTCATTCTACAAAAGAAAAAAATGTGATCTATCCAGTCATCTTTTAAAATACAAGATGTTCCAGCGTTATGCCGATATTCATGAAAGAGAATCTAAAAGCCTGAAAAAGTATGCTAAATATCTTTCCAGGACAAGTCATTCCTGTGTACGGGAACTCTTTCTAAAGCATAGACATCAGGTAAAGGAGAACCTAAAAAAGATGAACAATATGACACTTACTAAATTTCCTATTGCATAAAAAAAGCCTGCGCAGAATTGCGCAGGCTCTTTATACGGTTGTATTTAGAATTCTATCTAATTTCTTTTACTTTGCCTCTAACTGCAGCTTCCGTACCTTCAAATTCAAAGGTTTCTGTAACTTCCTCTCCGTTTTCAGATCTGGTCACAACCACATAGGCTGTTACAAAATCATCTTCAGATTTTTTCTCCATTTTCACTTCCTTGGAAAGAATTTTTGAATCTGCACCTTCAGAAACCATCACTGTTTCATCCAAATTTGGAATATCACCTTCGGTATGCCCACCCAGAATTGGAGCGATCACCAAACCTATAAGACAGGTAAGCTTGATCAAGATGTTCATAGATGGCCCTGAAGTATCTTTAAAAGGATCTCCAACCGTATCACCGGTAACTGCCGCTTTGTGCGCGTCTGATCCTTTATAGGTCATCTCCCCATTGATCATTACCCCTGCTTCAAAAGATTTCTTGGCATTATCCCAGGCGCCACCGGCATTATTTTGAAATATGGCCCATAATACACCACTAACCGTTACACCGGCCATATATCCGCCAAGCATTTCTGCGATAAGCATATTCTCATAACCGAATATTCGCGGTAAAAAAGCGATCACAATAGGGAACCCAATCGTGATCACTCCCGGTAATAACATTTCTTTTAATGCAGCTTCTGTAGAAATAGCCACACATTTATCGTATTCGGGCTTCCCGGTTCCTTCCATAATTCCAGGAATTTCCTTGAATTGCCTTCTTACTTCACGTACCATCTGCATGGCAGCTTTTCCTACCGAGCTCATGGCTAGAGCAGAAAAAACCACGGGCACCATCCCTCCCACAAATAACATAGCCAGGACCGGTGCTTTAAATATATTAATACCGTCTATTCCCGTGAAGGTTACATAAGCAGCAAATAAAGCCAGGGAGGTAAGCGCGGCCGAAGCGATCGCAAAACCTTTTCCTGTTGCCGCGGTGGTATTTCCAACAGAATCCAGAATATCTGTGCGCTCTCTAACTATAGGTTCCTGCTCGCTCATCTCAGCAATTCCACCTGCGTTATCTGCGATAGGTCCAAAAGCATCGATCGCTAACTGCATAGCGGTTGTTGCCATCATTGCTGAAGCAGCCAGGGCAACTCCATAAAAACCTGCAAAGGCATAGGATGCCCAGATCGCCACGGCAAATAATAGAATTGAATAGAAAGTTGAGATCATCCCGGTAGAAAGTCCGGCAATGATATTCGTTGCGGCACCGGTACTGGAATTCTGTACAATACTCATAACCGGTTTTTTACCAAGACCAGTATAAAACTCGGTCACCGCAGAAATTACTCCCCCTACGAGAATACCAACAAGCGAAGCATAAAATACGTTCAATGAACTTATGGTTTTCATTTCAAAACCTTCCTGCCCGCCAACGAAGAAGCCCATGGTCATGGAATTTGCCGGCAACATCCAGGTCACTAAGAAGTAACTTGCAATGGCTACCAGGATAATAGAAACCCAGTTCCCGATATTTAAAGCCTTCTGTACCTCAGCCTCCTTGGCGTCATTAGATTGTATCCTTACCAGTAAGGTACCTATGACAGATATTATGATCCCCGCACCGGCGATCGCCATTGGTAGAAGGATTGGTCCTATGCCACCAAAACCTTCAGAGGTGATATCACCACCCATATCTTTAATGATGTAATTTCCAAGAACCATGGCAGCAAGAACGGTCGCTACGTAACTACCAAAAAGGTCGGCTCCCATCCCCGCTACATCCCCAACGTTGTCTCCCACGTTATCTGCTATAGTAGCTGGATTTCGAGGGTCGTCTTCTGGAATACCGGCTTCAACCTTACCTACAAGATCTGCACCCACATCGGCGGCTTTGGTATAGATACCTCCACCTACACGGGCAAATAGCGCAATAGACTCAGCACCCAGGGAGAATCCAGCCAGCGTTTCCAGAACAATGGTCATTTGTTCTGTATTGGTCCATTCTCCCCCCATGAAATAATTGAAGAAAAGAATAAAAAAGCCGGTAAGACCTAGAACAGCCAGGCCGGCAACCCCTAGACCCATAACGGTTCCTCCTCCAAAAGAAATATTCAAGGCTTTTGGCAGACTGGTTCTGGCAGCCTGGGTGGTTCTTACATTGGTTTGGGTAGCGATCTTCATTCCCATATTCCCGGCAAGGGCAGAGAAAAATGCTCCAAAGATAAAAGCTACGATAATTAGATAATGGGTAGTAGGGACAAAGTAAGCGATGGCAGCCAGGGCGACACTGGCACCAACCACGAAAAGAGTCAATAATTTATATTCTGCTTTTAAAAAGGCGAGAGCACCTTCATAGATGTGATCTGAAATCTCTTTCATTTTACCGTCACCGGCGTCCTGTTTCATCACCCAAGATCTTTTTACCCACATATAAATGAGTCCGATTATTGCCAGCGCAGCAGGCATATAAATCATTATTGCTTCCATATTTTAGCTAGGTTAATTTGTTAATTATTTATTAATGCCAGCTAATGTAGTAAATTCAGCAATAATTAAAAAAGCAATAACTTTTTAAGGTTATTGCTTTTAATATGTCAATATTTCCTAGAAATATTTAGAATTATATACCGAAGCGTGATTTATCACCTTCATAATTCTCAAATCGCTCTACACATTGTCTAATAATCTCTCTTGCTTCATCAGCATCTCCAAAATCACCAGTATCTACCTTTTTCTTCTCAAGGTCCTTATAAACTTTAAAGAAATGCTCGATCTCCTTGATCATGTGACCGTTCAATTCTTTAAGATCATTAAGCCTGTTCCAGATAGGATCTGAAACCGGTACACAGATGATCTTCTCATCTGGTCCTTTTTCATCGGCCATATGGAAAACACCAATTGGCTTCACCTCCATAACAATACCCGGGAAAGTTGGCTCTGTAACAAGTACAAGCACATCTAGCGGATCTTCATCCAGGGCTAAAGTATTGGGAATAAACCCATAATCTGCAGGATACATCATCGAAGAGAAGATCATCCTGTCGTAACGAACTTTTTTCAGTTCAAAATCGTATTCATATTTGTTTCTACTCCCTTTTGGGATCTCGATCAATACATCAAAAGTATCAGACATTT
>JBFIMP010000029.1:0-16077 GCA_041611635.1 Christiangramia sp. | reverse complement strand
TCGCTTTTCCTATAGCAGATCTTCTTTCAACCATTATTACCGCTTATTTTCTAAACCGGGAGATCAAGGAGACCTTGAAATAAGCTTATTGGAAATTGACTTAAATCCTTATCTTTAAAACTTATATAACCTACACCTTTATGAGTAAAAATCTACTTCAGTTAAGCATAATTCTTTGCTTACTACTTAACGGAATTTTTATTGAGCAGACTTCAGCTCAGAACTACGATGAGAAATTATACGATGCCCTGGAATATAGGCTTATAGGACCTTTTAGAGGAGGGAGAAGCGCCGCCGTTACCGGTGTTCCGCATAAGCCAAACCTGTTCTATTTTGGAGCTGCAGGCGGCGGAGTATGGAAAACAGAAAATGGTGGCAGAAGTTGGGAAAATATTTCTGATGGCTATTTTGGGGGATCTATAGGTGCCATAGAAGTAGCTAAAAGTGATCATAATGTGATCTATGTTGGAGGAGGAGAAAAGACCGTTCGAGGGAATGTTTCTTCTGGATACGGAATCTGGAAATCTGAAGATGCCGGGAAAACCTGGGCCAGTGCCGGATTAAGAGAAAGCAGGCATGTACCTAGAATAGTAACTCATCCTAAAGATTATAATATCGTTTATGCGGCAGTGCTGGGGAATATCTATAAACCTAATGAAGAACGAGGGGTATATAAATCTACCGATGGTGGTAAGAACTGGAGAAAAGTATTGTTCTCTAATTCACAATCTGGTGCGGTAGACCTTACCATGGATCCTAATAATCCAAGAATACTTTACGCTTCTACCTGGAATGTTCAAAGAACTCCTTATAGTTTGAGTAGTGGAGGGGAAGGTTCAGCTTTATGGAAGAGTACAGATAGCGGTGAGAACTGGAAAGAGATCTCTAAAAATAAAGGTTTTCCGCAGGATACTTTGGGAATCATAGGGGTGACTGTTTCTCCAGCTAATAGCGAGCGTGTATGGGCTATCGTCGAGAACAAGGAAAAGGGCGGTGTTTACAGAAGTGACGATGGTGGAACTACCTGGAACCTTATCAACGATGATAGAAGTCTAAGGCAAAGAGCCTGGTATTATACCAGAATTTATGCCGATACCAAAGATGAAGATAAAGTTTATGTGTTGAATGTAGACTATCATAAAAGTACAGATGGAGGTAAAAGCTTTACTTCAGATAAGGCACCACACGGCGATCACCACGATCTCTGGATAGCACCTGAAAACTCCCAGCGCATGATCATGGGAGACGATGGAGGAGCACAGGTGACCTATGATGGCGGAGAAACCTGGAGTACCTACCATAACCAGCCAACATCACAATTTTACCGCGTTACCACAGATAATGCTTTCCCTTACCGGATTTATGCTGCACAGCAGGATAATTCTACCGTGAGGATAAGGCATCGTACCGAAGGTGGAAGTATCGATGAAAGTGCCTGGGAATCCACCGCAGGAGGAGAAAGCGCTCATATAGCAGTAGACCCTGAAAACAGCGATATCGTCTATGGTGGTAGTTATGATGGTTTCTTAACCAGGTATAACCATGAGAACGGAACCGTGAGAAGCGTAAGCGTTTGGCCCGATAATCCCATGGGGCATGGAGCCGAGGATCTTAAATACCGCTTCCAATGGAATTTCCCGATCTTCTTTTCTCCTCACGACCCTGATAAGCTTTATACTGCTTCAAATCACCTACACTTAACTACCAATGAAGGAGAAAGCTGGAAAGAAATAAGTCCAGATCTTACCAGGAATGATAAATCCAAGCAAAAATCTTCGGGAGGTCCTATCACCCAGGATAATACCTCTGTAGAATATTACAGCACCATTTTTGCCGCCGCAGAATCCCCGGTAAAGGAGGGAGTTCTCTGGACAGGTAGTGATGACGGACTTATACACGTTTCTAAGGACGGAGGTGAGAACTGGGAAAATGTTACTCCTAAGGGAATGCCCGAATGGATGATGATAAACAGCATGGAACCCTCTTCTTTTGATGCGGGAACGGCTTATGTTGCAGGTACACGATATAAACTGGGAGATTTCGCGCCCTATTTATATAAAACCACCGATTACGGGAAGTCATGGAAAAAGATCACTAATGGAATAGAAAATGAACATTTTACCAGAGTCTTAAGAGAAGATCCAAAGCAAAAAGGATTGCTTTATGCAGGAACCGAAACCGGGATGTATATTTCTTTTGATGATGGAGCAAACTGGAAAAAATTTCAGCTGAATCTGCCCATCGTCCCTATTACAGATCTTGCGATTAAAGACAACAATCTCATTGTAGCTACCCAGGGAAGAAGTCTCTGGATCATAGATGACCTGAGCCTTATTCACCAGCTAGGCAAGGCAGGTAAAGATTCTAATGTTCTTTTCCAGCCGAAAGATACTTACAGGATGAGCGGAAGCTCTTCAGAATCTCTAACCGCCGGGACCAATCATCCGGCAGGCGTGATGACCTATTTTTATCTAAAAGATCCAAAGGATAAAAAAGTAAAAATCAGTTACCTCACTACTTCTAACGATACCATAAAGAGTTTTAGCACTACAGATGATAAGAATAAACTGGAAGTGGAAAAAGGTTCTAATATGCACACATGGAATATGCGTGGCAAAGGTGCTGAAAGACTGGAAGGCATGATCTTATGGTGGGCAAGTACGGAAGCTCCGCAGGCAGTTCCTGGCACCTACCAGGTAGTGTTGGAGGTCGGCGATGAGGTACTGAAAAAGGAATTTAAAATATTACCCGATGCTAATGCCGAAACTGATATCGCAGGCATGCAGAAGCAATATGACTTTATTAGCAGCGTGAATAAAACTGTTGATAAAGCGCATAATTCTATCAGGAAAATGAGAGATATCGAAGCTCAGCTTGAAGATTTCCAGAAACAATACAAAGGAAATGAAAAGGTGCAACCCCTTATTGAGAAAGCTAAGTCTCTAAGCGAGCAAATTTCCAAGATCGAGAATGCCCTTTACCAAACCAGGAACAGAAGTAATCAGGATCCATTGAATTTTCCTATTAAGCTTACCAATAAGCTTGCACACTTGAACAGCCTGGTGAGCATAGATGATTTCCCGCCAACAACTCAGGATATTAGGGTGAAGGATGAACTTACAGCCAAGATCAATACTGAACTGGATAAATTTGATAGCTTGCTCAAAGATGAGATCAAAGAATTTAACAGGCAGTTCAACGAAATGGATCTGAACTATTTATTTGTGCAGGCTGAAGAATAATGGAATATTACAATTACATAAAAGCACTGCACCTCATATTTGTGATCACCTGGTTTGCAGGTCTTTTCTATATCCCCCGGTTATTTATATACCAGATCGAGGCATATAAGAAAGAGGAACCAGAAAAGAGTATTCTCACGAATCAGTTAAAACTGATGACCAAAAGGCTGTGGTTCATCATCACCTGGCCTTCGGCGATACTCGCCAGTATTTTTGCCTTTACCTTGCTGGTTATGATTCCAGACTGGCTTCAGCAATCCTGGATGCATGTAAAGCTGGGATTTGTAGTGCTCTTATATGCTTATCATTTTAAATGTCATCTTATTTTCAGGGAGCTTCAGAAGGACGTGGTGAAATGGAACTCGAATAAAATGAGGATCTGGAATGAAGGTTCAACATTAATCCTGTTTTCGGTTGTTTTTCTTGTGATCGTTCGGGATGCTATCAACTGGATCTACGGGGTTGCTGGTATTTTTTTACTTGCGATCATGCTCATGCTGGGCATCAGACTTTATAAAAGAATACGAGCAAAAAATCCAGATGCCTGAAATGGTTCGATAATTGTAACTATTGAAACCAGCCATCAACTATGAAATTGCTTAAATTATCTTTACGAACCCGTATTTTTATCTCCATGATCTTATTGGTGCTGGGGGCATCGATTCTCATCTTTGGGGTTACGGTCTATCAATATAAGCAGGAAGCTGAAAATTATCACAGGGAAAGGCTGGAAAGAAAACAGAAGGCGATCCTGGAGAACATCAAGTTCGTGCTGGCCAGTACTACCTACGTGGTAGATACAGAAAACCTTGAGCCTATCTTCAATGAACGAAACAAGATAGATGAGATGGCTGAGGTTCACGAAATGCAGATTCATATTTATGATCTGGAAGGAAATCTCATCATTAAATCTGATGAATCTTTTTTTAAAGATACTACCGAGGTAAAGATCGAAAAGGAAACGCTGGAAAAGCTGGACGCCACGGCAGACAAGAGATACCTGAAAAAGACCGAGGTCAATGGGCAAAAATATCAATCCTCTTATTCCTATATCACAGATGGTAAATTCAAGCCGCTGGCTATTCTTTATTTGCCCTATTTGCAGGATGATAGTTTGCTCAACAGAGACCTGAACAATTTCCTGGTACGCATGGGTGAAGTGTACCTGTTCATGCTTTTAATCGCAATTATCCTGTCGTTCTTTCTTTCAAAATATATTACAAAATCCTTAAAAATAGTATCAGAAAAGATCAACCAGACCCGGCTTGATAAACGAAATCAGAAAATTGAGCTATCAAACGCAACAGAGGAGATTTATGCCCTTGTTTCAGCTTATAATAGTATGATCGATGAACTTGAAGAAAGCGCGGTAAAACTCGCTACAGGGGAGCGGGAGCAGGCCTGGAGAGAAATGGCAAAACAGGTGGCACACGAGATCAAGAATCCGCTTACTCCTATGCGCTTAAGTGTACAAAGCTTTCAGCGTAATTTTGATAAGAACGATCCAAATATAGAATCAAAAGTAGAGGAATACAGTAACACCCTTATCAACCAGATAGATACCATGAGTTCTATTGCTTCTGCATTTTCGAATTTTGCTAAAATGCCGGCACAGCAGAGCGAAACTTTAAACGTGCCTAAGATCGTGAAGCTCGCGCTGGATATTTTCAATGAGAACTATATCGAATTTAAATCAGAGAAAGAGGAGATACTGGCTAAATTCGACCGTACCCAATTGATCAGGGTGGTTACCAACCTCGTTAAAAATGCTACCCAGGCTTTAAAAGATGTGGAGAATCCTCATATTCTGGTTATGGTAGAAGAGGAGGAAGAGACAGTACTGGTCTCGGTCTCAGACAACGGTTCGGGAATTTCTGAAGAGAATAAAGACAAGGTGTTTGAACCAAAATTCACCACCAAATCTAGCGGAATGGGACTTGGCCTGGCGATGGTTAAAAACATAGTGGAGACCTATAGTGGGAGCATTAGCTTTGTTTCAAAACAAAATAAAGGCACTATATTTAACCTAAGATTTCCAAAATAAAATTTATGAGTTATAAGAATATATTAGAAGAGATAGATGATAATATCTTAACGATCACTATTAACAGACCTAAAAAACTTAATGCCCTTAACCGGGAGACCATACAGGAACTTCATGACGCACTTAAGGAAGCAAAAAGCGATGAAGAGGTAAAAGTGGTGATCTTAACTGGTAGTGGGGAAAAAGCATTTGTAGCAGGAGCAGATATTAGTGAATTTGCAGATTATTCTCCTAAAGAAGGGAAAAGGCTGGCTGCCGACGGACAGGAGAAACTTTTTAATTACGTCGCTAATTTTCCAAAACCGGTCATTGCGGCGATAAACGGATTTGCTCTCGGTGGCGGACTTGAACTTGCTCTGGCGGCTCATTTCAGGGTTGCCAGCGATAATGCGAAAATGGGACTCCCAGAAGTTTCTCTTGGGGTTATCCCAGGTTATGGAGGGACACAGCGTTTACCACAACTGGTAGGGAAAGGACGTGCCATGGAAATGATTATGACTGCCGGGATGATAGATGCAAACCAGGCTTTGCAATATAACCTGGTGAACCATGTGGTGGAACTTGGTGACTT
This sequence comes from Christiangramia sp., assembly GCA_041611635.1. Lineage (GTDB taxonomy): Bacteria > Bacteroidota > Bacteroidia > Flavobacteriales > Flavobacteriaceae > Christiangramia. The sequence continues at coordinate 10,220 of JBFIMP010000029.1, read as the reverse complement.
GCTTGAATTTACTGAAGGTATAGCGGCTAAGATCATGAAGAATTCTATGGTGGCAATTTCTGGAGCGATCAAGGCGATCAATGCAAATTATGATGATGGAGTAAATGGTTTTGAAACCGAGATCAATGAGTTTGGACGTGCATTCGGGACTGACGACTTTAAAGAAGGGACAACAGCGTTCTTGAATAAGAGAAAAGCTGATTTTCCTAATAAATAGAAATAATAAAAGAGGCGCTGGTTAGTTTTAAAACGTCATCCTGATCTTGTTTCAAAATCTTTTGAGATTAGAAGCTGAAACAATTTCAACTTGACGATAAGAAATATAGCAATCACCTCTTTTTTATTTGCATAATACTCGTAAATATTCCTTTAAAATGGAAAAATTCCATATTTTTGCCTTATGTCATCTGGGGAATTTATTAAAGGAAGAGGTGCACAATTGAATGTTTCTAATCGGTTTCATGAACACCGTCATGAGACCAGGGACGACTTTCTCAATTATTGTGCTTCAGAAGGGGAGGAAGCTGAAAGTAATCGCACCACCATTATAGAGACCTTTCCTAAAACCATTATCAATAAGGTAACCAGCCCTGATGTAGGGATGGATTTTTCCCTGAATCCCTACCAGGGTTGCGAGCATGGATGCATCTATTGCTACGCCCGTAATTCTCATGAATACTGGGGATATAGTGCGGGAAAAGATTTCGAACAAAAGATCCTGGTAAAGAGAAATGCGGTAGAACTACTGGAGAAAAAATTAAAAAGCAAAAGCTGGAAGGCAATGCCCATTGTCCTTTCTGGAAATACCGATTGCTACCAGCCAATCGAGAAGAAATTAAAGATTACCAGAAGTTTATTAAAAACCTTTTTAAAGTATCGTCATCCGGTAGGAATGATCACCAAAAATGCCCTCATTCAGAGAGACATGGATATCTTAAAAGAGTTGGCGCAGGATAACCTGGTTCACGTTAATATTTCGATCACCTCTTTACATGAAGAAACGCGCAGGATCCTGGAACCTCGAACTGCCAGTATAAAGAAGCGACTGGAAACGGTTGAAAAATTATCGGCAGCGAATATCCCGGTAAGCGTGATGATGGCGCCAATAATTCCTTCCATCAATAGCCACGAGATCATGCCACTGGTAAAGGAGATAGCCGAAAGAGGTGCCCTTGGGGTAGGATATACTATCGTACGGTTAAATGGAGCCATCGGAGAGATCTTCAGTGACTGGATAAGGAAAGTGATGCCAGACAGGGCAGACCGGGTATTGAATCAAATTGAGAATATACATGGAGGTAGTTTGAATGACAGCAGGTTTGGAACCCGGATGAAAGGTGAAGGGGAATTTGCTGACCAGGTGAAGCAACAGTTCGCGATTGCACGAAAATTATACCTGAAAGACCGCGAAAAGCCAAGGCTCAATTGCAAACTTCATGAGGATTACAAAGACGGGCAAATGAAGCTTTTTTAATGCTAACTACCCAAAAACTTAATTTTTCAATAACTTCAAGAAAAATTAAATTTCTGAAAATGCTTTCTTCATGCTGAACTCGTTACAGCATCATTTGATAAACAGCATAGTCAAAAATTGATTATGAAAACCCTGTATCCTATGAAGTTTAAGAGCAGGATAATGTTGAAGAACGATATTTTAGGAATTTCAAAAAAAATATACTTATGCCCGAGTTACCAGAGGTCGCCTACCAAAAACTGTATGTAGATACTACCAGCCTGCACCAAAAAATCGTTCGGGTAGATCTGGGAGCAGATAAGATCTTTCAATCCCCGAAAAAGGATTTTGAAGAAGTCCTTACGGGCAATGAATTCATTTCCAGCCATCAGATTGGTAAATACCTTATAATGGAGTTAAAGGATAAGGGCTTTCTGGTGATACACTTTGGAATGACCGGTAAAATGGACTATTTCCGGCATGAAGAGGTCCAGAAGCATGCTCAATTAACGCTTAGCTTTGAAAATGGAGGTAAACTTTCTTTTGTTTGCCCCAGGAAATTCGGAAAACTGTTTTTAACGGAAAGCATTGAAGATTTTAGAAAACAACAGAATTTAGGCCCGCATGCTACCGAGCTTAAAAAAGCCGATTTTCATAGATTATTCGAAAAGAAAAAGGGAAGCTTAAAAACCGCTTTAATGGACCAGTCTTTTATCGCAGGGCTGGGCAATCTATATGTAGATGAAATGCTTTTCCAAAGTGGGGTTCATCCCAAAACTAAATCAGAAAACCTGGATAAAAAAGATTTGGACCTCTTGTATGGAAACATGGTTGATATATTGAACACGGTCACTAAATGTAAAATCGAGGGTATTCCGGTTCCTGATTCATATTTGCGAAGGCACAGAACTGAAGGAGAGGATTGCCCTAACGGAAAAGGAAAAATTGAAATGATAAAAGTAGGAGGAAGAAGCACCTATTTTTGTGCAGAATGCCAGGATATAAAGTAGTGTTCAGACATACCAAGGCTGAATTTGGTAATGAAACCTTATTAGATAGTTTTACAGTTAAAAATGTAAGCAAAAGGTCGGCCAAAGGGGCTAAACAAGTGAGTTGGAAAACAAAAGTTTAAACTATACATAAATTATATGAGTAAGGAAAATATAGCTAATACAGAGCAAACTGTGCAGGAGAAACCAGGTAATTCTGCCTTGCCATCTACAGAAACTGAATTAAATAATCTGGCTGCACTGGAGAAAGGCGATTATATATATTCTGTAGAGGATTATTTCAAAACCCCCGAAGCTTTTTCATTTCAGCTCTCTCCAGATGGTAAGTATTTAGCCTACATGAAGAGAAGAGATACAGGAGAGCGTGATCTGTATCTAAAAGAAACTGCCACACAGAAGGAAAGTCTGCTTAAAAAACAGGACGAGGATTTGATACGAGGGTTTTACTGGAAAAATAACAACCGTATCTTATATCTTCAGGATAAGGGCGGAGATGAAAACTATCATGTCTATGGCGTAGATGTTAACGGGAGAAACGATAATGATCTAACTCCATTTGATGGAGTAAGAGCTATGATAATAGCTGTATTAAAGGAAGATGAGGAGCATGTCATTGTGCAAATGAATAAAGATAACCCGCAACAGGAGGAACCTTACCGCCTCAACATAAATACAGGCAGAGTTACCAAGCTTTATGATGTTAAAGATGGGGATGCTCCGGTAGCAGCTTATAATTTTGATCGCGAGGGAAATCTTAGGGCGATTACCCGTGTAGTAGATGGAGTGCATACCGAGCTTTTATATAAATTAGAGGGAGATTTCAAAAGAGTTAAGCTTACCGAATTTGGTGATACTTTTCACATTTCATCTTTCAATGCTAATACCGGAAACTCTGATGTCGCTTATGTGATTTCTAATCTTGAAGGTGATAAGAGTGAGATCCAGCTTTACGATCTAAAAGAAAATAAAAAGATAAAAACCGTATTTAGCAATGATACTTTCGATGTATCTGGGATGTCTCTTTCAAGAAAGCGTAATTATGAAATTGACTATTTTAAATATTCTGGAGAAAAGACAGTAATTGTCCCCGTAAGTGATACCTACAAAAAGATATATTCCCGTTTAGAAAAGGAGTTTGGTGAAAAACAATTCTTCACTGTGGGAAGAACAGACGATGAAACTCAATATATGATCCTTGTCACCAGCGATAAGATTATTGGGGAATATTATTTATATGACTTAGAAAAAAACGAAGTGAGTTTGTTATACAAACTTTTACCTCATTTAAAAGCAGAAAATATGGCTTCTATGAAGCCAATTAGTTTTAAGAGTCGGGATGGTTTAGACATTCACGGTTATATCACTCTGCCCAATGACTATAAAGCTGGTAGAAAAGTACCGCTTATAGTAAACCCTCATGGCGGCCCTCAGGGTATTCGTGATAATTGGGGGTTTAATCCCGAAGCACAGCTTTTTGCCAGCCGCGGGTATGCGACTCTGCATATTAACTTCAGGATATCTGGAGGTTATGGAAAGAAATTCCTGAAAGCAGGCTTTGGTGAGATTGGGCGCAAAGCCATGGATGATGTAGAGGATGGAGTTGATTTTGTGGTGAACCAGGGATGGGTAGATAAAGATAAAGTCGCTATTTACGGCGGTAGTCATGGTGGTTACGCAGTTTTACGCGGAATGACAAAAACACCTGAAAAATATGCCTGTGGGGTAGATTATGTTGGAGTGAGTAACCTTAATACCTTTATGGAGACCATTCCTCCATATTGGGAGAAGTATAGAGAAATTCTTTATAAAATCTGGTACAACCCAAATATTCCCGAGGAGAAAAAAATAATGGATGAGATCTCTCCTGCCTTGCATGTAGACAAAATAAGGAAACCGCTATTCGTAGTACAGGGAGCAAATGATCCCCGGGTGAACATAGATGAAGCAGACCAAATTGTTGAAAGTTTAAGAGAACGAGGAGTGGAGGTGCCTTATATGGTGAAATATGATGAAGGACATGGTTTTGGTAAAGAAGAAAGCAGATTAGACCTCTATAGAGCTATGATGGGCTTCTTTGCTGAACACCTTAAGGAAGAAAAGCTTTAAATAAACAGGAAGATATCACAGATTCTGTATTATTGAAAAGGCTGGTGCAAATGCACTGGCCTTTTACTTTTCACCATTCCATTCTTTATAGAACTGGTCAAGGTAATGCACCATAAAGGCATGCCTGTCTGCCGCGATCCTGCGTGCGGTACCCGTATTCATACGGTCCTTTAACAGGAGAAGTTTTTCGTAAAAGTGATTTATGGTTGGAGCATTTGAAGCTTTATACTCTTCTTTGGTCATATTTAGATTTGGCTTGATCTCAGGATCATAAAGTCCTCTGTCTTTAAAGCCCCCATAATTAAAAGCTCGGGCAATACCTATTGCTCCCAGGGCATCCAGCCTGTCGGCATCCTGCACGATAGCAAGTTCTGGAGAAGTGAATTTCTGGTTCACATTTCCACCTTTAAAAGAGATGTTTTCTATAATCTTAATAACGTGATCTATCACTTCTTCTGAAGCTTGCTGAGATCTTAAAAAATCTGATGCTACTTTTGGACCTACAGTTTCGTCTCCATTATGAAATTTAGAATCTGCGATATCATGCAGCAGAGCACCTAATTCCACAATTTCGATATCGGCTTTTTCTCCCTTTGCTATTAACCTGGAGTTGTTTAGCACTCTTTCAATATGAAACCAGTCATGACCTCCTTCAGCGCTCTTTAAGCGTTCTTTCACGAATTTTATCGTGTTCTCGATCAGTGTATTTTCAGGCATAAATATGGGTTATATGATATCGGCAATGATAATTCGCTCCACTTTAGCGGCGAGGCTTTCCGGGTCTTCAGAATTTACAGGTATGGGCTTGTGAGTTTTCAGTCGAACATGCACTCCCAGGTCTATGGGATAATTTCCATGTTTAAAAAGTTTCCAGGAATTGTTGATGGTAATAGGTACCACTACCGCATCTGGAAGTTTCTTGAATAACATCATCATTCCGCTTTTCCTGAATTCCTTTGGCTCCCCGGTTCTGCTGCGAGTTCCCTCTGGAAAGATGACGGCAGATCTTTTGGTTTCTTTCAGGTAATCTCCAAACTGACTCATTTTCAATAAAGATTCCCGGCGATTCTTACGGTCTATTAAAACGGAGCCGCCATGCCTAAGATTGAAGGAAATGCTCGGGATGCCATGGCCTAGTTCTTTCTTGCTTACAAATTTTGGGTGATGCTTTCTAAAATGCCAGATAATGGGAGGGATGTCATACATACCCTGGTGATTAGAGACAAAAATACAGGTTTTGTCTACCGGGATATCATGTTCATTTTCAATGGTAAAAGTGGTTCCCAGGATATTCAGGCTTCGCATCAAAAACCAGTTGAAGACATCCACGCTTTTCTTATGTGCCTGGTAACCTCCAATTTTCAAACAGATCCACTGGATAGGATGAAAAATGAGCATACTTAGAAAAAAGAAAAAATAGAATAGGACCGATAAGGGGTAGGAGAAAAATCTTTTCATCTTAAATTAAAAGTACAAAAATAACTATTTCAAAATAGGGGCATAAAAAAACCACGCGTAAAGCGTGGTTTGATCTGCTATTTAAGACTAATTAGCAAAATTCGTTATAAGCTCCAATTAGGTTCTCTGCGATCATATCTGCAGGACGTCCCTCAATGTGGTGACGCTCTAGCATATGAACCAATTCCCCGTCCTTGAAAAGAGCCATAGATGGAGAAGATGGAGGGAATGGTACCATCATATCTCTTGCTTTTTCTGTAGCCTCTTTGTCTACACCTGCAAAAACAGTTACCAGGTTATCTGGTTTTTTAGCGTTTTGTAGAGATAGTCTTGCTCCGGGGCGAGCATTCGCTGCAGCACAACCACAAACCGAATTCACAACTACCAAAGTAGTTCCTTTAAGTTCCATGGCCTTCTCTACATCTTCTACAGTATGTAATTCTTTAAAACCAATATTGGTAAGATCTTCTCTCATTGGTTTTACTAAATCTGCTGGATACATATATATTCTATTTTTTTATTAAACTTTAATGAGGCACAAAGATACCAAATTAAGTTCAGCTTACATATCTCAAATTACTATGTCCTAATAGGTTCAATTTATGACTGAAGCTAAGAACAGATAGGCTTGGATTGCCAATTAAATATTGAAAATGTTATCTTAGCCGCAAAGAAAATTGCCCGATGATCAAATGGCTTGCCGCAGTTCTGGGATATATGTACTTCAGGTTTCCCGGCGCTATTCTTGGATTTATTATAGGTTCCCTGTTGGATAATTACATCCGGTCTTCCGGAGGGATCTTCAATTCTATGATGGGAGAGAGGAAGCAAAGCGTTTCTCCGGGGGATTTTGAACTGAATCTTTTATCTCTAAGCTCTATCGTGATAAAAGCCGATGGACAGGTTTCCCAGCAGGAGCTGGATTATGTGCGTTCTTATTTTATCCAGGCTTATGGAAAAGAGCGTGCCAATGCTACTTTTAGAACCTTTAACGAGGTAGTGAAGAACAGGCAGGTATCGGCCTCTAATATCGCCAGGTACCTAGCCGCCAGGACGAAATACCCCACGCGTCTACAGATCATTCATTTTCTCTTCGGAATCGCCCAGGCAGATGGTCGGGTTAGCGAAGCTGAAGCTCAGGTAATAAGCGATATCGCCGGATATCTTCAAATTGGAAGAAGAGATTTTGAAAGTATTAAGGCGATGTTCTTTAAAAATACCGATAGTGCTTATACCATTTTGGAGATCGATAAATCTGCCACTGATGCTGAGGTTAAAAAGGCCTATCGTAAAATGGCCAAGAAATACCATCCAGATAAACTAGGACATATGGACGAGGCTTATAGAAAAGGAGCCCAGGAAAAATTTACTAAAGTACAGGAGGCTTACGAACAGATACAGAAAGAGAGAGGACTTTAAAAATAAGTCCATGCCTGTTTTCAAGTGAAAACTTCAATTATCCCTTTAGTAATAGTTTCATTTTATCTGTAGTCAGGTAATCATAACTCTTAATTTTTACCCTGAAATTTTCATCAAGAACCATTAAAACCGGGAAAGAAATAGGTTTATCATCCCTACTCGCCAGAATTAGAGGAATCTGATGTATACCATTTCGTTTTGTTCTGGCCTGTTCGTTGGTAAAAACCTGGCCGTCGAATTGAATTTTCTTCAGGCTTTCCGCATTCATCTTTACGGGGTAGAAATCTCTATTCAGTTTCGAAATTATCTCGGGATCTTTAAAAGCATTCCTTTCCATTTTTTTGCAATACACGCACCAGTCGGTATAAAAATATACAAATACAGGTCTGCTTTCCGTCTTCAGGGAATCTTCCAGTTCTTCAAACCCTATCCATTGGATCTCCTTTTGCTGTGCCAGGACAACTTGTGAAAGACAGATAAATAAGATTAGGATTGCTTTTTTCATGTTTCAGGAATTATTCGTGTAGATTTCCAAATTTGATACCAAAGAAAAAAGTACGGGGCCTCGATGGCCCGTAGATAAAATCTGAATCCCGTGTAGGGCCGGATTCAAAGTCATCTTGATATTCGTTGAACACATTCTGGATTCCCGTACTTAGATTAATGTGGAAATTCTCTGTTATATCTATATGTTGGCTAAGCTTAATATTCATATCCCAGAAAGATGGAGATTCTATTAAATCCAACATTCCGTTAGGATTAATCACTCGTGGAATGGTCATATTGCCGGTATAAGTTCCTGTAAGGTCTACCGCAAAGCCTTCAAAAGGGGAGGTGTTAACATTTAAGTAGCCGTAAAAATCGGGATTCCTTACAAATTCTGAGATAATAATATCCCTTTCTGTATCTGAATTTGGGTCGGCTTCATAAAGTATCTGGTCTTCCTTATAAATAGATCGTTGGTAAGTCCCACCTAGCTGAAATGTTAGGTTTGAATTTGGTGAAACGCCTATTTCAAAATTGGTTCCTGTTACGTAAGCTCCACTTCCGTTTCGTACTTCTTTCAGGATAGAACCGTTAGCAAGGCTTGCGCCAGTACTTACAGTAGTGAAGGGATCCTGAAGTTCGGTAAAGAACCCTTCCAGTAGAAAATCTGTTTGTAGTTTGTTTTTGCTAATAGAATAATTAAAAGAGGCGGTGTAGGCATTCGAATATTCAGTTTCGAGATCGTTGGATAAGATTACGAATTGGGGTTCACCACCTACCGAGGATATATGTAAATCTTCATTAAAAGCCTGTGGCGCCCTGAAGCCTCTGGCATAACCTCCTCTAAATTGTAATTCTTTGCTAATATCATAAAGGATGGTGATCCTTGGGCTTAGAACCGTTTGATCAATATTGGAGGTTCTTGCAATATTTTCTACGGCGTAATTTCCTGTAATGTTTATATGATCAAGTCTTGCCCCCAATAAAGCAGTGAAATTCTCAACGGGTTTCCATTCATACTGGGCAAAAGCAGCATAGGAATTCACTTCTTGATTGATGAATCGTTTATAACCAGTTATGTCATCTTCGGTATTGCTATGATTATATTCAACTCCCGTAGTAAGCACGTCATCATTCGCGAAATTTCTTGTGAACTGAAAGCCTCCAAGTAAAGCCAGGTCATTTGTATTCCCGTAGGCATTAGAAGCAGAGATACTATCCTGGGCAGTTCGGCCACCACCTAGCCCTCCATAATAGCTCTTTCGGTCTGTATGCTGACCTGAAAAATAAACTGAATAGTTGTTGGTTCTTTCTAGGTTCGAAAAGTCATAGGTAAGTCCACCTATAAATGTATTGTGATCCAGTTGTTCTGTAATATCGGTTAAATGAGGCGCTAGGTCGAGACGATCACCTCCCCTTCTATATTCCTTTAATGCTGTAAGATCCAGGCTAAGTTTACTTAGATCGTCAGGTTTAAAAAATGCTTTCGCTCCTAGGGTGTTGTTGGTGAGCTCGGTGATCTCGGTAAAACCATCGCCATTAGCATCGAAGGCCGAGCGATCTCTGTTCATTCCATAAATAGTAACTCCGCTATTTAAATCCTCGGCTACGACCGAACCTGCAAAATTTAAAGTTCTATCAGGGATCTCGCCATCTATTAAGGAAAAATTACTAGCAATGTTCCAGGTATTTAAGACCGGTTCTTTGGTAATGATGTTGATGGTACCGGCAATGGCGTTAGAGCCAAATAATGCAGACCCTCCACTGCGAACAACTTCTACCCGGTCGAGAATTGAGGTTGGGATCTGTTCCAAACCATATACGCTGTTCAAAGCGCTAAAAACAGACCGGCTGTTTATGAGTATCTGGGTGTAACTTCCGTCGAGACCGTTAAGCCTAACCTGGGTGAATCCGCAGTTCTGGCAGTTTGTTTCCACACGTACCCCGGGTTGAAAATTTAAAGTTTCAGCGACCGAGGCCGATTGGGTGGCGTTGAATAATTTTGAATTCAATACGTTAACGATAACCGGTGCCTGTTTAAGATCTATTCTGTTCCTGGTAGCACTGATTACAACCTGGTCAAGCCCTAGAGCATCTTCTTCCATATTAACCGTTAATTGTTCATCTGTATAATCCTTTGGGTCTATGCTTATTTTTTTAGTTTTAAAGCCTATCGCCTGGATGATAAGTTCTGTTTTTTTAGATTCAAGCCTGATAGAAAACCTGCCTTTGGCGTCTGCGCTGGTGCCCTGATTGGTACCAGAAACAGAGACATTAGCAAAGGGAAT
>JBFIMP010000028.1:0-16107 GCA_041611635.1 Christiangramia sp. | reverse complement strand
CCCGGGCTCATGTAATTCCCTGGATCTCCATTCGTCTATGGTCTTGTTTTGAGGTGGCCTGTCTGCCCAATCGAAACCACCCCAAAGTTCCCCGCTCCAATCTGAATTTTGCTGTAAAAGGTTTTTCCAGGTGATTTTCGAATTATGTTTTCCTTCAAATGTATCATCCCAAATGTAGTCAACGACCACATCTTCAAAATTTGTGATCAAATTCTTATCTTTTGCAATAAGAGCCGTGGTAGAAAGAAAGCTCTTAGTGACGCTAAAAGTCATGTCGACTCTTTTAGTGTCGCCCCATTTTGCGACTATATACCCATCCTTAAGAACCATCCCTGCTGGCCCGCCTCTTCTTTTAGTTGGACCCAGCAATTTATGATAAGGTTCCTGCTGAAAACCTTTTAAGATCGCCTGTCTTAGATCCCTTGACTCTGAATATTCATTTGCTTTGGCGAATTCCACGGCTTCAGATAGGTTTAAATTGAATTCAGACGTAGAGCGCTCTTGCCATTCTCCAGCCTCTGGAAAATAGACCTCCTGTGCTTTTATTTCATAAAAGAATAAAAGAGAGCTGAATAAGATTAAGATGTAGATGTTTTTCATTGAATTTTAAATCTAGGGTTTTCTGATTCTTTCTCGTTTTCAGAATCTTCATTTGCTTTTTCCAGCCAGACCTTACCAATCTTTTGCTTAGGGGCTATGCCAAGTTCTTCTAGCTTATCGATATCTTTTATAAGGTTTTGCTGGCCGGTTAATTTTTTCATCGCTCCGGAATAGGCACTTTTAGTTGAATCCAGTCTGTCTCCCACTGTCTTTAGATCGTCCAGTAAAATTTTGAACTTATGATACAGGCTGGTCGCATGTTTTGCGATCGCCAAGGCATTCTGTTGCTGTTTTTCATTGTTCCAGATGGTATCTATTGTTCTTAAGGTAGATAGAAGGGTGGTAGGGCTTACCAGCAGAATATTCTTTTGAAATGCGGTGTAAAAAAAAGTATTGTCGGCATTTTGAGCTAAATACAAGGCCGGCTCGATAGGGATAAACATTAACACGAAATCTGGAGATCTCATTTCATGAAGATCTTCATATTTTTTATTGCTCAGCTGAACGATATGATTATTTAAAGACCTGATGTGCTCTTTTAGATATCGCTCGCGGACATCCTTGTGCTCTTCGTTGGTGTATTTTTCATAGGCCACCAGTGATACCTTGGAATCGATGACCATGCGTTTGTCATTGGGTAAATGGATCACTACATCTGGATATAGCCTGTTGCCTTCTTCATCTTTATGCGCTTCCTGAATAAAATATTCCCGATCTTTTACCAGTCCCGACTTTTCCAGTACTTTTTCCAGGATTAATTCACCCCAGTTTCCCTGCGTCTTGTTTTCGCCTTTCAAGGCTTTAGTCAGATTATTAGCTTCTTCGCTTATCCTGATATTTTGTTCGTTCAGGTTCCTAAGTTGCTCGCCAAGTTCACTGTGTCTTTTTATAAAATTCTCATTATTAAGGTTCACCTTATCTTCGAAAGTTTTTATTTTTTCCTTTAATGGGTCGAGTATACTTTCGATATTTTGCTTGTTGATATTGGTGAATTTTTCAGATTTCTGCTCCAGGATTTTGTTCGCCAGGTTCTCAAATTCCTTGGAAAATTTCTCCTGAAGTTTTTCGACCTCGGCCTTTTGTTCTTCATTTCTTTCCTGAAGATTATTGAATTCTGAAATTTTCCGGGTGAGTTGTAAGCTTAAATATTCTTTTTTTTCCCTGATCTCTTCACGCTCCAGTTCTATCTTTTCAATATCTGCCTGCGCCTCATTTTTCAGCCGATTAATATCAGATTTATAATTTTCTAAGTTACTGTTTAAAAGATTTTTAAGGTCTTCTATTTGAAGGGATAGTTGACTGTTTCTTTCTTCAAGTTTTCCGACTTCTGATCTGGACTTGAGGCTTGTAATCAAATTCCCCAGGTAGCCTCCTATTCCTAATGCGATCAGAAATATTAATGTAACAAAGAGGTATTCGTTCATTTGGCAGGCGATTTTCTCAAAGATACTTATTTAGGAATTTTAAAGAAGCAAGAGAATGAAAAATTGGGCAAGAGCATTATTTAATTTTGAAACTTGATGATTTCTGGTCAAAATGGATAAGGTTTCCTGGAAAAAGATCGTTGAAAGCTTTGCTTTTTATCAATTCCTGTGGATTTCCAAATAGTGCCTTTCTGTCTTTTAGGATGATGAGTTTGTCGCAAAGCTGAAGTGCCAGATTAATCTCGTGTGAGGCGAAAAGAATAGCTTTGTTGGTTTCCTTGCTAAGCTTCTGAAGCAGTTTTAATACATATGCTTTATGATAAAGGTCCAGGTGAGTGGTGGGTTCATCAAGGATGATTAAGGGAGTGTCTTGAGCAAGTGCCCGGGCTATCAGTACCTTCTGGAACTGGCCGTCGCTTAGTTCATGGCATTTCTTGTTTTTAATGTCTTCGATATTCACCAGTTGAATGGCATGCATGATCTTTTTCAGGTCACTTTTGGTAAGCCGGCCTATCCAGTTAGTATATGGTTGCCTTCCCAGGGCTATCAATTCGATAACACTCAAATTTTTAGATAACATCTGCTCGGTCAGGACCATGCTAATATTTTTAGCAAGATCTGAAGGGTCCGTTTTCGAGAGTTTATTGTTAGATATAAAAACCTCTCCATCAATACCTTGCAATATTCCGCTTAAAGTTTTAAGTAAAGTAGATTTTCCGGCTCCATTCACCCCGATAACGGCAACAAGCTCACCTGGATGAATGTCAATATTGATGTCTGAAGCTATCAAATTCACCTTATTTTTCTTCCGGTAACCAATGTTAAGGCTTTCGGTTTTAAGGACGCTATTTGAATTTGATGCTATCATTTAAAAATTGAACTTTCTTTTTCTTACCAGCAACCAGATCACCACCGGTGCTCCAATTAGTGAAGTTATGGCATTAATTGGTAAACTATATTCGCTTCCCGGGATTTGAGCAATGATATCGCATAGCAACATTAAAATTGCTCCGCCAAAAATTACGGCGGGAACAAGGGTAATATGGTTGGCCGAAGGAATGATTTGTCTTATTAAATGAGGAACGGCAAGACCAACAAAGGCAATAGGACCGGCAAAAGCAGTAATGCTTCCTGCGAGCAAGCTCGTAGCTATGATTATGGCAAATCTGTTCTTTTTTATGTTAGTCCCCAGGCTTCTTGCGTACTGTTCCCCAAGCAGTAGTGAGTTAAGGTTCTTAATGCTTCCTATACTAATTAATATACCAACGATCCAGAAGAGGCTTAGAATGGTCACTTCGTTCCAGCTAAGGTCTCCAAGGCTACCATAAGACCAGAAAACATATTGCTGAAGTTGGGAGGCAGGGCTAAAGTAAGCCAATACGCTCACCACAGCTGCGGTGAGACTGGCAAACATTAAACCTATGATGAGTATGGCCATGGTGTCTCTTAATCTAATAGAAGCCAGTATAACGGCAAATAGCACCAATAAACTTCCCAGGCTGGATGCTATAACCAGGCTCCATTTAGAAAGCAGGATACCGGCGAAAGAAGCTCCGAAAACCGAAGCGCCCATAAACACCAGTGCAACACCAAGACTGGCGCCACTACTGAGTCCTAAAACGTAAGGACCGGCCAGGGGATTTCTAAAAAGTGTCTGCATTAGAAGTCCGCTAACGGCTAAACCAGATCCAGTTATAATTGCTGTAATCGCTTTAGGTAAACGGTAATTAACTATGATATATCTCCAGGTATCCTTTTCTACCTCCAGGCCCAGCAGAGAAGAGGTAACCTCTGAAATAGGGATATGTACCGAACCCAGGCTAATATTAAATAAGCCAGTAAGAATCACCGCCATGAAAAGCAGGAGTATGGAGAAAGTATATTTCCTCTGGTTCAGCATTAGTTAAGTGGTTTGTAAAATACCGGTTCGTAACTCTTTAATAATTCTGGGTGAAGTATGGCGATATGATCTTTTAATATAAGATCTGGTCTTTGTGGTCCTAATTCGTAATATAGAATTCCTCCATTCTTCCCCTGAGATAAACTTACACTATATACATTGCGATCCTTTACAGCTTTGAATCTTTTATAATGATCAGATTCATTGAATAGCTGCTCATATGAGGTGAATTGCCCGGAGCTCATCCAGAATTCTGCATCCCCTGCTTTTTCCAAAACACTTTCAAAAGCCAGGGACAGGCTGCCATCGCCTTGGGTATCTGAATATAAGTATTGAGCATTGGCATCTTCGAGGATCTGTGCCTGCCACGAATTACCATAAGGCATGTACCAGGTGTCATTAAACATGGATCCACTTATAACTTTTGGTTTTGCTTCCGCAGTTTTAGCAAGTTCTTTCGCGCTAAGATATTCAGACTTAATATTATTGAAAATTTCCAGAGCTTTTTGTTCTTTCCCATATAGTTCACCAAAGAATTTGATCCATTCGGCTTTTCCCAGCGGACTTTGTTCTGTCCAGTCACCGTTATAGATTACCGGGATACCAGTTTTCTGGATGGTCTCAAAACTTTTGTTGGAGGCATCTATAGCAAAGCCTATGACCACATCTGGTGAAAGCTCGATAAGAACTTCGGTATTTAAATTTTCATTCTGCCCTAATTCAGAAATCTTTCCCTCTTCAATTAGTTTTCTGGTTTTTTCTGAAGAAATATAATTGAGACCGGGGAAACCTTTTAAGGTTTTTTCTTCATTTAATTCTTCTAAAGCAGGGATATGAGTGGTAGATGTCACTACGATATTATTAACCGGAACTTCAACGACCTGGTCATATTTAAAATTTTCAGGGATTTCGGCATCTTTTTTCTTCAGCAGATATACAAAGGGATTTTGGGCATCGGGCCAGGGCGTATTCACCTTGATGATACTGTAATTATCGAATTTAGTGATACTAAAGCCTTTTGCATCTTCAATTTCAAGCTCCTTACCTTGTTGATTTTCAGCACCATTTTTCTGTGATCCTTCTTTACACGAAAAGATGCCCAGGATTAGAAATATGAAAAGTATTTTTTTCAAGATCGGTCGATTTGAGTTCAAAAGTAAGATTATTTAAATTTTTGAACCCTTAACCTAACTTAATTGTTTAATTTTGCTTCGAAATTTTGGTTCAACGCTGAATTGTTTCCGCGTGGATTAAAAGGGAATCAGGGGAAGTGCAAACTTCATAAACCTGAGCTGTTCCCGCAACTGTAAGCTTAGTTCCGTTTTATAGGAATGGCTGCAATAAATTCTTCAAACCACTGTCGTTATAGATGGGAAGGTGAATTGCAGTACGTGAGCCAGGAGACCTGCCTGAATTTCAACTAGTATCGAGTGACTTTCGGGATAAAGGTCGGCAGATTATGAACAGAAACTTATATCTTTTATTTACGTTATTGTTGGGTTGTTGTCTTCATGCTTCAGCTCAAAATGATTCCATTAACTGGCTGGACGAGGTTTTGCTTAGTGATGTGAAACTGAAAAATAATTCTGAGGGTCAGTTCGTTAAGGAGATCAGTGCCTCTGTAATCCAGCGTTCAGAACCATTATTAACTTCTTTATTAAAATACAACAGCCCGTTCTTTTTTCGCGAAAATGGTTATGGTATGGTTTCTTCAGCCTCAGTTCGTGGTACTGGAGCTTCACAAACCGCCGTTATCTGGAACGGTATAAATATCAATTCACAATTTACCGGGCAGACAGATTTCAACACGGTAAACATTAAAGTGTTCGATAATATCAGTTTACGGCCGGGAGGAGGAAGTGTGGTCTATGGCAGCGGGGCTATTGGAGGAACGATTCATCTAAGCAATGAATTCAGATTTGATGGAAATTCAGAAAACGATCTTCGAATAGGTTACGGTAGTTTTGATACTTACCAGGCTTCGTATAATGCAAATTTCTCTACTGAAAAGACAAGTGTAAATATAGGATTGGCGGGAGTCAGTTCTAAAAACGATTATAAATATCTGGGTACACAGGAGCGCAATGAAAACGGGGACTTTTATAATGTGTCCTTGAATGCATCTGTAGCTCATTGGGTAGGAGACTCTAATATTTTAAAGTTCTATTCCAACTATTATCAGGGCAATCGGGGTTTTTCTGGAACCTTGAATTTATCTTCCAACAGCAAATTTGAGGACCGGAATTCTAGGAATCTTCTGGAATGGAAGTCTTTCGCTGGGAAAATAACCAGTAGTCTCAAACTGGCCTGGATTGATGAAAGTTTCAAATATTATGAGAACAGGGATTCTGATAATTTCAGTACCGGTGACGCGGAAACTGGAATGATTAAATATGACCTGGAATATGAATTAGCTGAAAATAAGAAGCTTAACCTCATTGCCGATTATACCGATGTGCAGGGGGAGGGCACAGGGATTGAAAATGCGGAAAGAAAGATAGGTGGCATCTCTGCATTATGGAGTCATCAACTGGAGAAATTGAGCTATGAGCTCAGCTTAAGGCAGGAGATCACCAATAATTATGACTCACCTTTATTATTTTCTATAGGAAGTTCATATAAGTTTTCTGAAAGCTACCTGCTAAGATTTAATTCTTCCCGGAATTTTCGCATACCCACATTTAATGATCTATTCTGGTTGCAGGGAGGAAATACAGATCTGGATCCTGAAACCTCGATTCAGGCTGAAATTGGAAATGAATTGAAGTTCAATGATCTCAAAATCAATCTTACCGGTTATTTTATAGATATCGATAATCTTATAACCTGGATTCCGGATGGATCTGGTGTATGGAGACCTGTAAATACAGCCAATGTCCATAATTACGGACTAGAGTTATTTGCCAGCTGGAATACTCAATTAAGGAATAATCCTTTCAGCCTGAACTCGAGCTACGCCTTTACGCGATCTATAGATCAGGTAACAGGTAATCAACTCATTTACACTCCTCAGCACAAAGTAACCTTATCTGCTGGCTATGAGATAGAGAACTTTAGCATCCTGCTGCAGTCACTTTACAATGGAAGTATATACACTTCAACAGACAATAATTATGAACTGGAAGGCTATGAGATTGCCGACCTTTACATAGGTTATACATTTTCAAACATACCTGAAATAGTCCTGGATCTGCGTTTAAATAACATTTTCAATAAGAAATATCAAAGTCTGCCATCCCGTATCATGCCGGGAAGATCTATAAATTCTACACTAACTTTCAAATTTTAAACATGAACTACAAAAACTTATTTCTGTTATTTTTTATCGCAATCTTCTTTAATTCCTGTGAAGATGATACCGACTGTTGCGCCCCTGTCCCCGAAACGGATAACCAGTTTCAATCTGGTATTTTTGTGCTTAATGAAGGGAATTTTGGCTCTGCGAATGCTTCGGTAAGTTTTATTAATGAAGAGAACGAACAAAATTCTACCCAAATCTTTAATAAGGTCAACGGGATCGATCTCGGTGATACTGCCCAAAGTATGAGAATGCACGAAGAATTTGCGATCATAGTGGTTAATGTTTCGAATAAGATCGAGATTGTTAATCGCTTTACATTTGAAAGTCTAGGAACTATTAAAACGAATTTGATGAATCCCAGGTTTGCGGAAGTAATTGGAGATAAACTATTCGTAAGCAACTGGGGAGACGGCGGAAATCCTGATGATGATTACGTGGCAGTTTTCAATTTTTCAGATTTCTCATTTATTGAAGCAATTCCTGTTGTGGAGGGTCCTGAGAAGATGATATCTGTAAACAACTCTCTTTATGTTGCACATAAAGGTGGTTTCTCCTTCAATAATATTCTTTCGGTAATAGATAGCGAGTCTAATACTGTAGTGAAAGAGGTTGAAGTTGGCGACCTTCCAAATTCCATGGTAGTTCAGGGAAATGACTTATGGGTAATGGCTTCAGGCAAGCCTTCTTACGCAGAGGAAGAGACTCCGGGTAAGCTTTCCAGAATAGATATTGGAACCAATGAGGTTATGGAGTTTTTTGAATTTACCGATAATTCTATACATCCTGAAAATCTTCAGCTAAACGGCGGGAATGCCTATTTCACCATAGGTAAATCTGTTTATCTATATGAACCAGGACAAGACTTACCGGCCTCTGCGGCATTCAGTCTGGACGAGGTTGCTGTACTTTATGGATTTGAGATCTACCAGAATAGAATATATGTGGCTTCTCCAAGAGCAGACTTTACGGGAGATGGCGATCTTTATATATATGATCTAAATGAAGGTAGCCTGCTAGGTCAATATTCTACAGGTATTAATCCGAATGGGATTTATTTCAACTAAGTATTAAAAAATTCAGGCAATAAAAAACCCCGCTTAATAGCGGGGTTTTTTAAATTATAATACCTGAATTATTTTTTAAAATCTGGGGTTTTGATCTTACTAAGATCAAACTCTGGAAGATCATCGATATACATATTTCTGTAGGTATCTTCATCTTCAAAGCTTTCGGCCACATGTTCAGGACTGAATTTACCAGTTTTCATAGCTTCCAGGAATCGACGGTTACTTGAGATCTCATTAAGTGCGGTAGCCAGCAAAGGTTCATCTGGATCACCAAGAATACCAAAATTATCCCACATCTCAGATTTTTCGATATCTGGGATCAGGCCATCTGGATAAGCCTCCCCATTCTTATTAACCGAAGTGGAAATAATTGGCTGGATAGCATATTTATGATCTGGATTTAGATTCTCTTTCTCATAATATGGTACATCTGCATCATAAAGAGTTATCGAAGCCTGCACCTTACCAACGGTTTTTTCTCCAACATGAATAACATCTATATGTGGCGCAAGACCATTAATTATAAGTTCACTGGCAGAAGCCGAGGATTCTGTTGCAATAACATATACCTTGTTAAGGTTTAAACTATTGATCGGCATTGGCTGATGATCTGGATGATCTGATTCATCTCCATCGAAAATTTGATCATCAAATCTCGTAACTTTTGCAGCAGAACTTAAAAGTCCTTCTATATTATCATTATATCTAGTTCTAATAAGAATTTCACCTTTGAACTGACCGGTAATCATGCTAGCCAGGTCTGCTGCTGAGGAAACTCTACCACCACCATTATACCGAAGGTCAAGAACCAATTCGGTAACATTATCAGATTTAAATTGACCAAAAGCATCGTTCAATTCGTCATCGAAATCATGTGTAAAACTATTATACATTATATACCCTACCTTGATTCCGTCAAGATCTAGGGTCTTGGCAACTAAAATTGGGTTCTCTGTAAGCTCGACCTTGGTGATATCAACAGTTTCGCCCGTGGTAGTAACACCTTGCGAGGTAAATTCAGCTAAACCAAAAGTAAAACTATCCAGGGCGAGAAGTCCACTGTAGTTACCAATAGTTAATTGTGTCCCGTTAATTTCTGAAAAAAGCATTCCTCTCTCTAAACCTGCATTATCTGCGGGAGATCCAGGAATAACGTAACGAATTATCCCAACCAGATCATTAGAGCCAGAGCTAATTCTACCTAATCTAATATTGGCACCAGAAGTTTTTCTAATTCCCGCAAACCTATTTTCTAAATCCGTATAGTCATCTACGATCCAGCTAAATCTGTCCTCAGAATATTTCAGGCCGTTTTCGAAAAAGTCTTCCGGAGAACCATACTCGTTCAAATACGCATTATAATCACTACTATTGCTAAAAGCGTTATCCTGTAATTTTGGTTTGAATTCCTTATAGAAATACCAAAAATTCATTGCTTCCCACAAAAAGTCCTTAATTTCCAAATCAAGTTCTTCTTCTGCTGTCAGGTTGCTATCTGGCTTTTCCACAGGGAAATCCTCGATCTCATCACTTTCTGAACAAGAAGTTACAATCCCTCCGGTTAAGAAAAGGAACATAATAAATTTAAAAATCTTCATAATTAATCTCGGGGTTAATATTTTTCTACAATTTTTTTCTAAAAATAGTTACATATATACAATTAAAAAATATTTTGTAACAAAACTATTCCTGATTCGTCATAAAATTAAGAAGGCAGTATTAAACTAACCACAACTTAATGAAAGAAGACACCTTCCTTAAAATTATAAATCCTGTGAAGGATAAAATTTATCGCTTGGCTTTCAGGTTGCTTACTTCAAAGGAAGCAGCCGAAGATGCGACTCAGGAGGTGATTCTTAAACTTTGGAATCGTAGGAATAAGATCAAGCATTATGCCAATGTAGAAGCCTTTGCGATGACAGTGACCAAGAACTACTGTCTGGATCAGTTAAAATTGAAGCAAAATAATAATCTTCGAATTGTTCATCAAAATTATGAATGTAGTCATCAATCACTTCAAACCGAAATTGAAGTAAACGATGAAATGCAATGCTTAGGCAGGATTGTTGCTTCACTTCCAGAACAGCAAAAGATGATATTTCAATTAAGGGATATCGAACAATACGATTATGATGAAATAGCAGAGATCATGGAAATGAATCAAACGGCTATAAGGGTAGCCCTTTCCAGAGCAAGAAAAACCATCAGGGAAAATTTGATAAAAAACCATAATTATGGAATTAGATAATATAGAAAGACTTCTTGAACGATATGATGAAGGAGAAACATCATTAGCTGAAGAGCAGATGCTAAAAGAGTATTTTCTCAAAGAAGATGTTCCGGAGCATTTAAGAAGTTATCAATTAATGTTCACCTTTTCGGCGCGAGAAGCTGGTGAGAAACTGAAAGAAACTCCCAAGATAAATTCTAAAAAGAATTGGTATGCCTGGAGCTCGATAGCAGCCATATTTATTGTGGCGTTGGGAATCTTCTTTTTTAATGATTCTTCCCAGAGACTTAACGATAGTGACCTGGGAACAATTACCGAAGAAGAGATCGCGCTGGAAAAAGCTAAAGAAACACTGGCGATGGTTTCCCAAATCATGAATGAAGGGAAGTCTGATCTTGTATACCTGAAAGAATTCAACAACACAAAAAATAAAATAATTCAAATAGATTAAAACCAGAAATCATGAATAGATTAGTAATTACCCTCCTGTTAGCCCTGGCTCCAATGCTTATTCAGTCTCAGAATTTTGAGAAATATGAGGACATGAAAGAGGTGGACGCCATGGTAATGACCAGTAAGATGTTTAAAATGCTGGCAAAAGTAGATCTGAGCGATAATGATCCCGAAGCCAGGGAGTATATGAAACTCATTGAAAACCTGGATCGTATCCAGATCTTTAAATCTTCAGATACAAAAGTAAGGTCATTAATGGCTGCAGATGTTAAGTCTTACCTTCAAAAGGGATCTTTAGAGGAGTTGATGAGAGTAAACGAAAATGGGCAGAACATCAAATTTTATTCACTTCCAGGTAAAAATGATAATTATGTGAAAGAGCTTTTCATGTATCTAGAAGGTAGTGAAGATAATAAACCTATGACAGTGATCCTGAGTATTACGGGTGAAATAGACTTATCTCAATTATCGAAACTTACCTCAGACCTAAAGGTTCCTGGAGCAGAAGAATTAAAGAAAGCCAACAATAAATCATAAGCATGAAAACAATTAAATTTATAATCGTGATAGCCTTTTTTGCGGCTCTTACCTCTTGCAATGATGGTAAATCACTTCAAAAATATTATGTAGAGAACCAGGAGGATACTGATTTTCTTGCCATGGATGTTCCTGCCAGCATGTTCGCTAATAGCAGTTCTTTAGAGGCAGAAGATAAAGCAACTCTGGAAAGCATCAAAAAGATCAATGTTCTTGCCTTGAAGAAAGATGAGAATCCAGCGAAATTTGAAGAAGAAAAAATAAAGCTGAACGAGATCTTTAAAGATGAGAAATACCAGTTGCTCATGAAATATGGTGGCGGAAACCGTAAAGCAGCATTATATTTTACAGGGAAAGAAGATGCTATAGATGAACTTATAGTATATGGCTATGATGATGAGCAGGGGCTTGGTATAGCCAGGGTTTTAGGTGAAGATATGGACCCCGAGAAGATCATGGAATTAATGAAGTCTATGGATAAGGATAATATTAATGTAGAAGGTATTAAAGGTTTGGGAGAGATCTTTGGAAGCCAGGCTTCAGAAAAAGATTCCCTTACTGCGGAAATGAGAGCAAAAACAAAGCTTAAAGAAACTACTGAATAAGAGCTTAAAACTATTGAAAAAGAGTGCAATTAATTAGTTGAAAAAAAAAAGCCCCGGAGACGGGGCTTTTTTTAATCCAATAAGTTTTGGAATTATATTCCGGTATAATTCTGCGGAGTTATTTTATGAAGTTCTTCCTTTATTTTCTCAGATACCTCTAACTGATCAATAAATTGTGACATGCTTTTTTCGGTAATTCGCTCATTGGTTCTGGTCAATCCTTTCAATGCTTCGTAAGGATTTTTAAAGCCTTCTCTTCTAAGAATGGTTTGAATAGCTTCTGCTACTACCGCCCAGTTGTTTTCTAGATCTGCATTAAGTTTCTCTTCATGAAGTAATAACTTGTTCAGTCCCTTTAAAGTTGACTGGAAAGCGATAAGAGTATGGCCTACAGGTACTCCGATATTTCTTAATACCGTACTATCTGTAAGATCACGCTGTAACCTGCTAACCGGTAATTTTGCGGAAAGGTGTTCAAATAGAGCATTAGCAATTCCAAGGTTACCTTCACTATTTTCAAAATCTATCGGGTTTACCTTATGTGGCATCGCAGAAGAACCTATTTCACCTTTTTTAATCTTCTGTTTGAAGTAATCCATGGAAATATAAGTCCAGATATCCCGATCAAGGTCCAGCAAAATATTATTGATCCTTTTTAGCGCATCAAATAAAGCGGCCATATGATCGTAATGTTCGATCTGGGTGGTAGGGAAGGAGTGGTGAAGTCCTAATTTGTTTTCAACAAAATCATTCCCGAATTTCCTCCAGTCGGTATCTGGGTAAGCAACTTTGTGAGCGTTATAATTTCCTGTGGCGCCACCAAATTTTGCTGCGTGAGGGATCTCATCCAGCAATCTTATTTGCTCTTTAATCCTAATCACGAATACTTCAATCTCTTTTCCTAATCTCGTTGGTGATGCTGGCTGGCCGTGAGTTCTAGCCAGTAATGGGATATCCTTCCAGTCATTTGCCAGCTGCTGAAGTTTTTCCAGTATTTCACTAAGTTCTGGTTTATAGACTTCATCGATCGCGTCTTTAAGACTCAATGGTATCGCGGTGTTATTTATATCTTGTGAAGTAAGACCAAAATGGATAAATTCTTTCGAAGTTTCCATTCCCAGTTTCCCGAATTCTTCTTTTAAAAAATACTCAACCGCCTTAACGTCATGATTCGTGACCTTTTCGATCTTTTTTACAGCCTGCGCATCAAGGGTAGTAAAGTTTTTATATAGTTCTCTTAATTTTTTGAAGTTGTTAGGATCCACATCTTTAAGTTGAGGTAATCCTTGCTCGTATAAAGCGATGAAATATTCTACTTCAACAAGAATTCGATATTTTATTAAAGCTTCTTCGCTAAAATAAGCTGAAAGTTTTTTTGTTTTTGATCTATATCGTCCATCAATAGGTGATACTGCAGAAAGGGATGTCATCTTTTACTTTTAAAAATTAAAAGCGTAAAGATACCGCTTCAGATTTTACAAAAAAATTACTGCTTTAATTTCCTTAGAATCTTTAATGCCCGGTATTTTTAAATGTTAGAATTAGAGTTGGTATCGTTTCTAACCTTCAATGTTATGTATCATAAATCCTTTCCCCTTCATTTTTATGTATTCATTAGTTTTTCCACTAAGGGTGGAACACCTTCAACAGCCGTTTTATGTATAATATGAAGATTTCTACTTTCTCTAATATTAGGTTTTGGATCTATAAAATATATAGGTGTCTGGCGAGGCGCAAAGTCTAAAAGACCAGCAGCCGGATATACTTGCATTGAGGTTCCTACAATAATTAGAATATCTGCTTTCGCTGTAATCTCAGCAGATTTTTGGAACATCGGAACTGCCTCACCAAACCATACTACATGCGGTCGCAACTGGTGGTTATGTTCACAAAAATCTCCGGGCTTAATATCCTCTTTCCAATCCATGACTAGGTTCTCGTCGAAAGTGCTTCTCGCTTTTAGAAGTTCACCATGGAGATGAGTTACCTTTGAGCTTCCTGCCCTTTCATGAAGGTCATCTATATTTTGTGTAATTATTTCAACCTCATATTTTTCCTGAAGTTCAACTAAAGCGTAATGCGCTGCATTAGGTTCTACCTGTAATAATTGTTTTCTTCTTTGGTTATAAAAATCTAGAACCAGTTCCATATTGTTTTTCCATCCGAATGGAGAGGCTACTTCTGTAACCTCATGTCCTTCCCAAAGACCATCGGCATCCCTAAAGGTCTTTATTCCGCTTTCTGCACTTATTCCTGCACCTGTTAAGGCTACTATTCTCTTCATTTTAGCACTTTTTAACGCAGATTTATTTTATTGTTAACTTCTGTTTTTTTATTCCTTACCGTATCTAATTTAGTTTTAAAAAAGGAAAGAAAAGATACTTTCTGAAAATTTTAATTAACACCAATTTTTTATGAAACATTTATTTAAACTTTTAATTCTGGCATTACCTATAATGCTTTTTACAAGTTGTGACAAAGATGATGACTTCGCAACAGATGTGGAGGAAATCAACAGAACAGGTGCTTCAGCAACTTACGATCTTGTATCCCAATCTGATCCTTCAATTTCGGGGACAGCGACTTTTTATCAGAATGAGGACAATAGTACTTCTGTCGAATTGGACTTACAGGGAACACCAGATGGAGCGGTTCATCCTGCTCATATTCATTTTAATTCTGCGGCAGAAGGCGGAGATATAGCGATTAGTCTTGAGCCTGTAAATGGTGATACAGGATTTAGCAGTACTGAAGTTGCTGCACTGGATAATGGTACAGCTATTACTTACGATGAGCTGGTTAATTTTGATGGCTATATAAATGTACACGCCAGTCCAGATGATCTAAGTACCCTTGTTGCCCAGGGGGATATAGGAGAGAATGTGCTGACGGGAGTTTCAAAAAGTTATGTTCTAAATACGAAAGACGTTGACGGGATCTCCGGTAGTATATTATTTGAGCAAAGAGTGAGTGGGGAAACTCTTGCAACCATCATGCTAGATGGTACTCCAGATGGAGGAATGCACCCGGCTCATATTCATATGAATTCTGCCGCTCAGGGAGGAGACATAGCTTTTACCTTTAATGCTGTTAATGGGACTACTGGAATGAGTCAAACAAACATATCTGAGCTTAATGATGGTACAGCTATTACCTACAGCCAGATTCTAAATTATGATGGATATATAAATGTTCATTTAAGTGCCGATGCTCTTGGAACTATCGTAGCCCAGGGAGATATAGGTGAGAACGAATTAACAGGAGAATCCAAAACATTCGCTCTTGAAGAAAGAGACGTTGATGGGATTTCAGGATCTGTAATTTTTGAAGAAAGAAAAAGTGGTGACGCTTTAGCAACAATTACGCTGGCAGGTACCCCAGATGGAGGAATGCATCCAGCACATATACATATGAATACTGCTGCAGAAGGGGGAGATATCGCGTTTACCTTTAATCCTGTAAATGGAACTACGGGGATGAGTATGACCGATGTTTCCATGCTTGACGATGGGACAAGCTTTGGTTATTCTAACGTACTCTCATATGATGGGTATGTAAATGTACACTTAAGTGCAGATGCTCTTGGAACTATCGTGGCCCAGGGAGATATAGGTCAAAATGAACTTACAGGTGAATCTAAATCGTATAACCTTGAAGAAAGAGCTGTTGAAGGAATTTCTGGTTCTGTATTATTTGAAGAAAGAGTGAATGGAGAGGCCCTGGCCACTATCATGTTAAGTGGTACACCAGACGGAGGAACTCATCCAGCACATATTCATATGAATACCGCTGCTGAGGGTGGGGCTATAGCCTTCACTTTTAACCCTGTAAATGGAACCACGGGAATGAGTAAAACTAATGTTGCCATGCTAGATGATGACACTGCTTTTGGGTATGAGGATGTTCTTGATTATGACGGTTATGTAAATGTTCATTTAAGTGCAGATGATCTTGGAACTATCGTTGCTCAGGGAGATATAGGTCAAAATG
>JBFIMP010000027.1:0-16205 GCA_041611635.1 Christiangramia sp. | reverse complement strand
TATTGATCGAGGATACGGACAAGACGATCCGGGACTGGCAGAAACTGGAGGAACTGGTACAAAAGGATGAACTAAGCCAGGCTGAGCGTGAACGTGCCTTGGTACATACTGCCAGCATCCTGGGAAGGCCTTTCACGGAGACCATGGCTATGCATAAGAAACTTGCCACAGAAGAAAATCCGGAGAGATTCCTCGAGATCATTTACTGGCTGGGGAAACACGCCATAGAAGAAGAGATAGGCGGGGAGAAGAGGGCTATTACCTTCAGCACCCTGTTACGGGAGAGACTGGGTCACCATATCCACGGGGAACGATGGGCGAATACCATAAAAAGGACACTGCATGAACAAGGACTGATAAAGAGACCCATCCACATCATCAGTGCGAATATGCACTCGGTAATGAATTCTATCTTTGCCAAGAAAGTACTGGAAAAGGAATT
Source organism: Christiangramia sp. (assembly GCA_041611635.1). Taxonomy (GTDB): domain Bacteria; phylum Bacteroidota; class Bacteroidia; order Flavobacteriales; family Flavobacteriaceae; genus Christiangramia. The sequence goes on along the minus strand of JBFIMP010000027.1, from coordinate 15,763 downwards.
TCCCGATAAAAACAGCCTGGAGATCTTCGAGGCCCTGAGTACCGATGTTAACCAGGAGCTGAGGCAGAAGGTGATCAACGTGGCCAAAAAGAACGGCATGACCTTTATCAATGACGAATCGGGTACCAATATCGATGTACAGATCTTCGATCTTGCGAAGATGGACAGGGATCACTGCAGTTACAAACTTTCCGATGACCTGCCCGAGGAGCAGATCCCGGTGATCTTTGTCATGGATTACGCTTTTGGCGAGCAGGCATACGAGACCATTGATGAATTGCTGAAGCCTTACAAGGTAAAGCACGAAGCCCCAGTTTTTATGAACATAGCTTCGATCTCCATTATGGGAAAAGCCGGTATCCTGGAGGGAGGAAAAGGCGACCTGATGATCCCGTCGGCTCATATCTTTGAAGGTACGGCAGACAATTACCCCTTTGAGAACCAGTTATCCGCCGAGGATTTCAGGGGCCACGGACTCAAAGTGCTGGAGGGGACCATGGTTACGGTGCTGGGAACCTCTTTACAGAACAAGGATATCCTGAAATTCTTCCACAATTCCACCTGGGGTGTAATCGGTCTGGAGATGGAGGGAGTGCATTACCAGAAGGCCATACAGTCGGCATCGAAAATTCGAAAGAGCATACGAGATGACGTAAAAGTACGTTACGCTTATTACGCCTCGGACAACCCCCTGGAAACAGGAAGTACATTGGCTTCCGGTGGCCTTGGCACCACCGGGGTAAAACCGACATATTTGATCACGGACAAGATTTTAGAACAGATATTTAATTCGCACTGATGGAAGAGCACAAATCAACCAACCGACCACAAAACTCAGATGAGATAGATCTGGGGCAGGTATTCCAATTGATTAACAAGGGAATAAACAGTGTTTTTCGTTCGATTTTGCGATTGTTCGTGTATTTTAAAAACAACATACTGATATTCAGCGGACTAATCCTGGTGGGATTGTTAATTGGTTATGGGTTAAACCAGATCGTTAGTAAAAAATTAAAGACGGAAGTTATTGTAAAACCCTATATAGAGAGTAAAAGCTATCTGTATGACGTAGTGAACGAGATTCAGGCGAATCTGATAGCCGACGATGCCTCTTTCTTTAAGCCGATGGGCATTGATATTGCGGATCTTGCAGATTTTGAAGTCACTATAGAGCCCATGGCAGAACCAGAGGTCAGTGAAAATCTGGAATCTGAGATCATGTACCTGGAAGTACTTGAGAAATTCCAGAACACGGATTTTGTGAGTGATGTGTTAATTTCTGAAATTTATAATAAGAGCAGTCTGAATCATAAGATCACTTTTCTATATAAAGACAGGGCGAGTGGCCATGAAGCGGCAAAGAAGCTTATGTCATATATCAACTCTAACAGCTATTTTAAAGAGGTGGTAGAAATTGGCCGGGAGAATGCTAAAGAACGAATAGAAAACAATAAAACGCTGGTAAAGCAAATAGATAAGTTAATAGAATCTTATTCAGAGAGGATGACCAGCACTGACAGAAATGTGAATACCGGGCGATTCGTTGTAAGCGATGACCAGCCATTCGATGTTACGAGCCTGCTGAATCTGAAAAATGGCCTATTGAAGGATATTGAGAAAAAGCGACTCGAATTGCAACAACAAAAAGACCCGATAAACATTCTTCATTTTGGAATGCCGCAGCAGGTACAAAAGGCATTTTTCGGCAAGAATATTGTACTTATACCCATGATCTTGGTATTGGGGTATCTTCTTTTTTCAATCCTTATCTATCTGAATAATAAAGCTGAGAAGATGTTGTAATTTGATATAACAAGGACTACACTAATGGTGCAATAGCTATAGATATGAATATTTTGATTACCGGAGGAGCAGGCTTTATAGGGTCTCACGTGGTTAGAAGGTTTGTAGATCAATATCCAGATTATCATATATTCAATATCGATGCACTGACATACGCAGGGAATCCGGATAATATTGCAGATCTGGAGGGACGAGCCAACTATACTTTTATCCATGGGGATATTAGGGACAAACAATTACTTTCTAATTTATTCTCTGTACACAATTTTGATGGTGTAATACACCTGGCCGCAGAATCCCACGTTGATCGATCCATATCGGATCCTATGGCATTCCTGGATACAAATCTTATGGGGACTGTTAACCTGCTGGAAGCTGCCCGACATAGTTGGCCAAGCCAGGCAAAGGACAAGTTATTCTATCACATCAGCACCGATGAGGTATACGGTTCCCTAGGTGAGGAGGGATACTTTAAAGAAACTACTCCCTACTCCCCCAATTCACCTTATGCAGCCTCCAAAGCCGGGTCAGATCATTTTGTAAGGGCCTATGGCGCTACTTATGGTTTGCCTTATGTCATCAGTAATTGTTCTAATAATTACGGACCAAATCAGTTCCCCGAAAAGCTGATCCCGCTTATATTAAATCGCATCATGGAGGAAAAATCACTTCCGATATATGGGGATGGAAGCAACAAACGGGATTGGTTATATGTAGAGGATCATGCATTAGCTATAGACTTGCTATATCATAAGGGACAACCTGGTCAATCCTATAATATCGGAAGTAATTGCGAATGGAAGAACCTGGACCTGGTTAAACTGTTATGCCGGCTAATGGATGAGAAATTAGGAAGGGAAGAAGGCAGCTCCGCAAATTTGATAACTTTTGTTGAGGACAGACCGGGGCACGACCATAGATATGCTATAGATGCTACAAAAATCAGGTCAGAACTGGGTTGGAAGCCTTTGTATACCTTCGAGGAAGGTCTTAAAAAAACCATAGATTGGTACGTAGAAAATACGACCTGGGTTCGTCGTATCCTGACTGGTGAATACAGGGAGAAACCCGGGAAAGATTGAAAACAGGATATATTTAAAACCGGAGTATGAAAGGAATTATTTTAGCCGGGGGTACAGGTTCACGACTTTTCCCGATCACCTTAGCCGTGAGCAAACAGCTAATGCCGGTATACGACAAACCGATGATCTATTACCCGTTAGCAACCTTACTTTCTGCCGGTATCCGGGAAATATTATTAATAACCACGCCGGAGGATAGGGTGGCTTTCGAGAAATTACTGGGCGACGGATCACAACTGGGGTGCACATTTGAATACGCGGTGCAACAGGAGCCCAGAGGACTCGCTGATGCATTTATTATTGGGGAGGCCTTTATTGGCCAGGACAAAGTGGCCTTGATATTGGGGGATAATATATTTTATGGATCCGGATTGGCAGAATTGCTTAAATCTAATATTGATCCTGACGGTGGAATCATCTATGGGTACCACGTACAGGATCCTGAAAGGTACGGGGTGGTTGAATTCAACGAACAAGGGAAAGCGATCAGCATAGAAGAAAAACCAAAGAAACCGAAATCCAATTATGCCGTTCCCGGGATATATTTCTATGATAACGAGGTAGTAAAAATTGCTAAGGGCATACAACCCAGTAAGCGGGGTGAACTGGAGATTACGGATGTTAACCGGGCTTACCTTAAGAAGGGTAAACTTAAAGTGAGTATTTTGGATAGAGGGACGGCATGGCTGGATACGGGTACTTTTAACTCCTTAATGCAGGCAGGGCAATTTGTCGAAGTAATCGAGGAACGTCAGGGTCTCAAGATTGGCGCTATAGAAGAGATCGCTTATATAAACGGATTTATAGATAAGAAACAACTTCACAAACTTGCTGCACCTTTATTGAAAAGCGGGTATGGGGAATATTTAATGAATCTTAAATAAGTATACTACGTGCAAATAGAAGAAATACCACTGAAAGGTTGTTACCTGATTACTCCTGAGATTCATAAGGACCATAGAGGACTTTTCTTTGAGGCATTTAACCAACGAGAATTAGAAGAAAAGCTGGGAATTCCCCTGGAGTTTGTACAGGATAATCATTCTGTTTCAGCCAAAGGCGTACTGCGGGGTCTTCATTACCAGGCCTCTCCTTATGGGCAATCAAAACTGGTCCGTGTAGCAAAAGGAGAAGTGCTGGATGTGATGGTAGATCTTCGCCCGGATAGTCTCACCTTTGGGAAACATTTTAAGATAAGACTGTCCGGTATCAATGGTAAGATGATCTTCATGCCAAAAGGGATCGCCCACGGTTTTATAGCACTACAAGACGATACTCATTTTCTTTATAAATGTGGCGAATATTATAATAAAGCCGCAGAACGAGGTGTCATATTTAGTGATCCGTCATTGAACATCGACTGGGAGTATCCCCGGGAAGAAATACTGTTATCAGAAAAAGACCTCGAATTACCAACCCTGAAAGAATTAGGGAAATGAAACAAGTGCTTGTTACCGGAGCAGGAGGGCAATTGGCAAAATGTCTTAAAAAAATGCCTCAGGATTCGGAAGTCCGATTCACCTTTGTGAATAAGGCTACTATGGATATTACCGATCCTATTTCCATTCGAAGAATTTTGGACAATACGGAGTTTGATTATTGTATTAACTGTGCCGCGTATACTGACGTGGAAACCGCTGAAAAATCACCTGAGAAAGCCTTTGAAGTTAATGCAGAAGGAGTCAGGAACCTTGCAGCTTCATGTGAATCCAGGGCGATTACCTTAATTCACATATCAACAGACTATGTCTTTGACGGTGAAAAGGAAGGGCCATACCTGGCTACGGATATCCCAAATCCAATCAACGAATACGGCAAGTCTAAACTGCTTGGGGAAGAATATATTAAAAGACTAATGACCCGGTATTTTATCATTCGGACTTCCTGGCTTTATTCCGAGTTTGGATCTAATTTTTATACCAAGATCAGGGATAAAGCAGAAAAAGGAGAAACACTCTATATAACGGATGAGCAGATCGGGTGTCCAACTGACGCAAACAATCTTGCGCAGTATTTGCATAAAATAATAAGTGGGGGTTCAGAGGATTATGGGATATATCATTTTACCGACGGAGTTCCGATGTCTTGGTATCAATGGGCAGCAAATATTGTGAATGACATGGCCTTAGACGCCTCTTTACTGGTTGTAAGGCATAGTAATTATCGTACTTTTGCCGCCAGACCAAGAAATAGTGTATTAAAAACCCAGGATCAAGGATGAAAGAAAAATCATATTTCGCACACGAAACCGCCGTCATAGATGCAGGTGCTATTATTGGGGAGGGTACCAAGATTTGGCATTTCTCACATATTATGAAAGATTGTGTTATAGGGGAGAAATGCAATATTGGTCAGAATGTGGTGGTCTCTCCTCGGGTGGTTCTGGGAAAAAATGTTAAGGTGCAGAACAACGTTTCCATATACACCGGAGTAATATGCGAGGATGATGTCTTCCTTGGCCCCTCAATGGTGTTTACAAACGTCATTAACCCGCGTAGCGCGGTAATCCGCAGGGATGAATATACAGAGACTGTAGTCAGTAAAGGCGCATCTATTGGTGCAAATGCCACTATTGTATGTGGCAACCCCATAGGTTCGTATTCCCTGATAGGAGCGGGTGCGGTCATTACAAAATCAGTACCCCCTTATGCCTTGGTAGTGGGAAATCCCGGAAGACAGATTGGGTGGGTAAGTGAGTATGGTCATCGACTGGATTTTAATACAGAAGGATCTGCTGTATGCCCGGAAAGCGGCCAATCATATCGATTAGAAAATAATCAGGTTAAACGCGTTAGTTAATATATATGAAGATAGATTTTGCAAAATTACCGGAGGCGTATAGTGAACATGAGAATGAGATCAAGGAGGCCGCCCTGGAAGTTATGTCTTCAGCCAGGTATATTCTTGGTAAAGAGACCGTTGATTTTGAAAATAACCTCGCTGGATTCGTAGGATGTAAGTATGCTCTGGGTTGTTCCTCGGGGACTGACGCCTTGTTATTGGCAATGATGGCTCTTGGAATCAAGGCGGGGGATGAAATTATAACCAGTCCGTTTACTTTTATAGCGACAGCAGAAACAATAGCCTGTCTTGGAGCTATACCCGTTTTTGTAGACATTGAGGAGGGAACTTATAACATAGACCCCGGCAATATTGAGACTGCAATTACGGAGCGAACCAAGGCGATAATGCCGGTATCCCTATATGGGCAGCCTTCTGGTATGGATGAGATCAACACTATTGCAACAAAGCATGGTCTTGCTGTCATTGAGGATGGAGCCCAGAGCTTTGGAGCATTATATAAAGGCAAACGCAGTGGAAATTTAAGTACTGTGGGATGTACCAGTTTTTTCCCTGCGAAACCACTGGGATGTTTCGGTGATGGCGGGGCTGTCTTTACAGATGATGAAGTATTGTATGAGAAGATGAAGGCTATGAGGGTTCACGGGCAGGTCGCACGGTATACTCATAAGTACATCGGAATGGGAGGGCGATTAGATAATTTACAGGCAGCAATTTTGGACGTTAAGCTTAAGTACTATGAGCATGATATTCAAAGACGTCAACAGGTAGCATCCACTTACAGTGAGAATTTAAAGAACAGCGACCTTATACTCCCAGTGGTTGCAGATGATCGCAGCTCGGTTTGGGCACAGTACACGGTCAGGATCAAGAAAAGGGAAATGGTACAGGAAAAATTAAGTCGGGCCGGAATTCCAACCGCAGTACATTACCCCATTCCTCTGCATTTGCAGGAATGTTTTGAATATCTTGGATATAGTGCTGGTGATTTCCCGATCACGGAGGCTTTTTCAAAAGAAGTGATGAGCTTGCCTATGAATCCGTACCTTGACCAGTATGAAATAAAATACATAACTGACCAATTAATTAAAATCACCAAGGAATGAAGCACTTTGCATTGATAGGAGCGGCAGGATATATTGCTCCAAGACATATGAAAGCAATTAAGGATACCGGGAATAACCTACTTGCCGCTTATGATAAGGGAGATAGTGTAGGAGTGATAGATTCATATTTTCCGAAAGCAGATTTCTTCGTGGAATTTGAGCGCTTTGACAGGCATATAGAAAAATTGAAGTACGAGAAGGAAACTTACCTTGATTTCGTAAGTATCTGTTCCCCAAATTATCTTCACGATGCCCATATTAGATTTGCCCTCCGTAGTGGAGCTGATGCCATTTGTGAAAAACCCTTGGTCCTTAACCCGTGGAATGTTGATAAGTTAAAACATGTAGAGGAAAAGACAGGAAAAAAGATTTACAATATCCTGCAATTGCGAGTGCATCCCAGTATTATTGCGCTCAGGGAAAAAGTACAACAGGCACCTAAGGATACGAAATTTGACGTTGATCTTACCTACCTTACATCCAGAGGCCACTGGTATTTTACCTCTTGGAAAGGTGATATGAGCAAATCAGGAGGTATTGCAACCAATATCGGGGTTCATTTCTATGATATGCTGTCCTGGATTTTTGGGGAAGTACAGGAAAATATTGTTCACGTTCACGAGGAAGATCGTGCAGCTGGGTATTTGGAATTTGAAAACGCAAGGGTCCGCTGGTTTCTCAGCATTAATGCAGATTATCTTCCTGGGGAAATAAAGGAGAAAGGACAGACAACTTTCAGGTCTATTACCATTAACGGAGAGGAGCTTGAGTTCAGTGGTGGGTTTACGGACCTACATACCATGGTTTACCGGGATATCCTGGAAGGAAAAGGATATGGACTGGAAGCAGCCCGGACTGCTATAGAGATAGTGCATGATATTAGGCAGACAACACCTGTGGGAAAAAAAGGATCTTACCATCCTTTTATCTAGGTTGCGTTCTTACTTGTTTAACCACTAGATACCAAAGCATTGATTAAAATCTGGAACCGTTTAATAAATTCGGAATTTACGAAGAATGTTTCGGTTCAGGTTGCAGGTACAGCTCTGGCTCAACTGATTCCATTTCTGATTTCACCCATACTTGCTAGATTATATTCCGAGGAGAGTTTCGCTATACTAGCTATTTTTATGGCAATAGTAGGAGTTCTTGTAGTGCCGAATGGCGGCAGGTATTATTTTGCGATTGTTTCCCCAGAAAAGGAATCAGATGCTAAAAACCTTGCGGTTCTAAGCATTTGGGCCACCATACTATATAATATCCTACTTCTAATAGTAATACTATTATTTTACCCAACGCTCAATACGCTTTATGAACTAAATATCTTATGGTTTGTAGTACCTGTTTATGTATTCACAAACGGACTTTACAATGTTGCCCTTTACCTATCTGTAAGACATAAGCGTTTTAGGCAAAATGCTATAGCAAAAATTTCCCAGACCACAGGGGGTAGCTTTATTAGCATTCTTATGTCTTACATCGGCTATATATATTCCGGGTTAATTATTGGAAAAATTGCTGGGCTATTTGTTTCGATCTTTTTTTTCAAAGTTAAATTTCATTTTAAAGGTCATTGTAGAGACATAAAAAAGGTCGCCCGTTATTATGTGGATTATCCTAAAATAACAATTATTCCTGCCTTATTAGACGTTTTTTCACTGCAGGCTCTGATCTTCTTTGTGGGACATTACTATTCCAAGGAACAATTGGGGTATTTAGGATTAACCAATATGATTTTAGTGGCACCTGTTGCATTAATTGGGGTAGCTTTTAGAGATGTGTTTTATCAGAAAGTCTCCAGATATTTCCATGAAAGAAACTATTTAAAAGCGAAAAGTCTTTTTCAGTCATCTGCAGCTTTATTAGTAGTCATAGGGGGACTATCAGCAATATTATTATTCTTCTTCGGTGAAGTTATTTTTGAATTTGTATATGGTTCTCGATGGCAGACCTCCGGACAATTCGCCTCAATTCTGAGCCTCTCTTTAATGGTAAAACTTGTAGCTAGCCCCTTATCATCTATTTTCAATGCTACGAATCAATTAAAACTTCTTTCGTTCTGGCAGATCTTATATTTTTTTACCATGACCACGACATTATTTATAAGCGCTTCTATTAATAAGGTTTCTATTGAAAATTTGTTGATTGTCTATACAGTGCATGAGGTAATCTTATATTTGCTTTATTTTATTTTACAGTCCAAAGCCCTTACTAAATTTAAACCACTGGTCTAATGTGTGGAATCGCAGGTATCATTAATAGAAACAAACAAGCAGTTGGTATAGGAGCTTTAAAAACCTTAACAGATCCAATTGCTCACAGAGGTCCTGACGGCGAAGGTCATTATTTGTATGACAATATGGGTTTCGGTCACCGAAGGCTGGCAATTATAGATTTGACCTCTGCAGGTCATCAGCCGATGGAAAAGGATGGGTTAACTATTACTTATAATGGAGAAATTTATAATTATTTAGAACTCCGTAAGGAGCTCGAAGAATTGGGATATTCTTTTACAACACATACTGATACAGAAGTTATACTTAAAGCATATGCAGCGTGGGGGACAGAGTGTGTTGAAAGATTTAACGGAATGTGGGCTTTTGCAATTTTAAACAAAAACGAAAAAAAAATATTTCTTAGCAGGGACCGGTTTGGTATTAAACCTTGTTACTATTATGAAGGGGAAAACGAATTTGTTTTTGGATCAGAGATAAAACAAATATTACCTTTTTTGAAAACCAGAGAAGTCAACAGGCAGGCATTATATGATTTTCTCTATCTGTCATATCAGGATCATAATGACAACACCTTTTTCAAAGGGATTAAAATGCTTCTTCCCGGGCATAACATGCAAATTGATCTGGATGATGTCTCTGTAAGTATTTCTAAGTATTATGAACTTAGGAAAATTAATGTTGATGATATCAAAGACATTGATGGGGCCATTGCGAAATACCAGGAAAGCTTCGAAAAATCGATTGATTTCCGACTCCGATCTGATGTTAAGGTAGGTACATGTTTAAGCGGAGGCCTGGACAGTTCCTATGTTGCTCAAGTGGCTTCAGAGAAATATAAGGGCGAGGAGGCTTTTACGGCTATAACGGCCAAATCAATGGACTCTACAAATGACGAGTCTGAATACGCACGAAAAGTGGCAGAGGCTTGTTCTTTAAATTGGAAGGTGACAAAACCCAGTCAATATGATTTTCAGAAGTTTACAGAATCGATTATCTATAATCAAGAAGAGCCATTTACTACACCTTCTATTTTCATGCAATTTTTTGTAATGCAAGCGGCCAAATCTGAGGGATGTGTAGTTATGTTGGATGGTCAAGGGGGAGATGAAACACTATTGGGTTATGAGCGTTATTTTGTCCCTTATTTAAAATCGATTAAAAATCCAATAAAATTTATAAGAGAGTTTTATCTGCTGATAAAGAATTCCAAATTGTCTCTTAGGCAATTATTGCTATACTATCTTTATTTTGGGTCTTCGCGAGTAAAGGCCCAGAGTATTCTTAGAAACAACAGATATATTTTAAAAGAAAATCAGAAATATATCGATCAAACCTTGTCTGGAGCCTTCGAGAAAGCTTCCAAAGATTTATTCGAATTACAGAAACTTGAACTTACCAGTTTACAACTTCCTAAATTACTGAAATTCGAAGATCGCAATTCAATGGCACATTCCATTGAAGCCAGGGTCCCTTTTGTAGATCATAAATTAATTGAATTAGCTGTCTCTTTGCCGCAGGATTACAAAATTCATAGGGGATGGAGCAAATATGTACTACGAAGAAGTTTCGGAATAAACGGTCTGGAAGCAATTGTTTGGAGGAAGAATAAACTGGGTTTTGAGGCTCCGACTAGAAAATGGATGGAAAATAAATCCTTTTTTGTCAAAGCTATTAGAGATTCCAAGTTCATGGATTCTGTTATTGACAAAAATTATGCATTGGAAAATTTGAATGAAAATAAAATTTGGAAGCTATACAATATTACAAAATGGGCTGAATTATTTGATGTGAAATACTGAAACAGTTTTGAGAGAAATAAGATATAATCGAAAGTTATATTATTTAGGTGCGTTGGGGTATATATTCTCTTTACCTTTTTCACAAAAATTGTCCACTGTGGCGATTATCATGTGGGCTGTTTTATCCGCCTTTACTCTAAAAAAAGAACGATTCTGTAAGGAGCCATTACTAGTGCTGCCATTATTCTTATTTGCAGGGTACGTTCTAAGCATGATAGCATCAGGAAATTTTGATTATCAATTACTGGAACACAAATTATCCCTGGTCATATTCCCCTTAATATTTTATTTGCATACCTATTCATCCCGGGAACGGGAACAAATGATGCGTGTTTTTGTATTTAGTCTTTTAATATCCGGTGTAATTTGTGTCTTAATGGCCGCCTATCGCTCTGTTCATTGGAATGAAGGGCAATTAATATTTAATACTGCTATACTTCCGGGGAAAAGTTTTTCTGAATCGATTTTATATGGTGGAAATCAATTTTTCGGAAAGTACTTATCTATTTTCCATCAAACCGTTTACTTCAGCCTCTATTTGTGTGTAGGAGTCATTATTATATTATTTCAAACACAATTGTTCAAAGCGAAAATAAGGGTGTGGGCACTTTTAGTGTTTGTTATACTATTGTTCTTGATCTCAAATAAGGCAGGTCTGCTTTCCCTAGGAATTATCTTTTTTTATCGGCTCCTGACTCTGCCCTTCTCAAGGAATCGAAAAATTGTGTATTCGGGTCTTTTGATACTGATGACATTAATATTTCTTAATATAAATCCAAGATTTCATGAAAGCTTTCTCAGGGTTATTAAAGGAGATATTGAGTTAGATACAGAGGGGCGGTATGGTTTTTCTCCCCGCCTGTTAAGTTGGGATGCGGCCTTGGAATTAATTCGGGAAAAACCTTTAATGGGGTATGGTGCCGGACAGGCACAATTGGTGCTGAACGAAACCTATGAAAAGAAAGGGTATATATTCCCACTGAAGGAAAGCTTAAATGCGCACAACCAGTTTTTACAGATTTGGATCGAGAATGGATTACTGGGGCTCTTAAGCTTTATTTTAATATTGGTGATATTAATTATAAAAACAGGCAATTATAAAGGAGAGGTGGCAAAATCAGTTTTAATTTTTGTGATTGTAATTTCGGTTAATGCGATGTTTGAAAGCGTTTTGAACAGGTTTTCAGGAATTTCGTTTTTCGCTTTTACGACGTGCTTTATAATTTCACAACTTAAAGGACGTATCCATTGAAGATCCGACTCTCCATACCAGCATATTTTACAATCTATTTTGTCCTGTTATTGTGGTTATATCATTACAGTATTAAACATTATTTTTATTGGGACTATGTTGCTGAACTTCAGGATTCCAATTTCAATTTCTCCCTTTCCAACCTCCTCATCTCCTGTCTGTTATTTTCAGTCAATTTATGGTTAGTAAACAGGATCGATAAAAGTAAATTGGGATTTATTGTACTGTCTCTATTTTTTACCCTTTTAACCATACCATCTTTAATAGCTTTTACTTCAACCGACATATATCCTGTAAAGCTTTTGATTTATCATCAGATATTCTTTTTCGTGCTACTGGGATGTCTAAAAATAAAATTTCGCGCGGACAATTTCCCCGTGCTTAATAAGAAACAGGGGCTGATTGTACTATTAGTAATTACCACCGTTGGGGTTATTCCATACCTTTTTGTATATGGACCCTATATAAACCTCAAAAATCTTTTACTGCTAGATGTTTATAAGACGCGCAGTGCAATGGCCGGACTATCCAATATTTATTTCGGGTATACTTATTCCCTTTTTACCAAGATCGTAATCCCCCTTATTATAGTATTCTCTCTTGAACTGAAGAACAGATATATGGCAGGGATAGGAATTCTGTACCTTGTGCTTTTTTACCTTTTCGGTGCTCATAAAACCGTATACTTAGGATTATTAGTTGTCCTGGTCTTTTACAAATGGGAATATATAAAGAGTGTTAGCAGAATTCTGATGTACTCTTCCTTGGCGTTAATGATTTGCATTGTTTTGGCCTCCATCGGTTTTGATTATCCCTGGATCCTCACCTTCCGAAGGATCCATTTTTTACCAACCTTGCTTGACATCTGTTACCTGGATTTCTTTGATGATAACTTTATGTATTGGTCCGAATCGGTATTGGGGGCCTTCGTGGAATACCCCTATCTAATAAGGCATGAATATATTATTGGGGAAGCATATTTTAACAGGTCCGATATGGCTGCCAATAATGGTCTCATTTCCGATGGTTTTATGAATATGGGGACTTGGGGTGTTTTGATCAATGTATTTCTGATTTCGGGCTACTTCATGGTATTAAATAATCTTAGAATTCCTTCCCGCTATTTTGGATTATTTCTGCTGGTTATTTTTTCGTTTATCAGTTCTTCTATATTCACGGTATTCTTGACTCATGGAGCATTTGCATTATTAATTATTTCTATCTTTTTACTACGTGGAAAACACCAATAAAATTGTTCATTTAACTACGGTGCATCATCGATATGACACCAGGATATTCATCAAGGAATGCAGGTCCTTGGCAAAAGCCGGCTATAATGTGACATTAATCGTTGCAGACGGTTTGGGTGATGAAGAAAAGGATGGAGTTTATATAGCAGACATAGGAAAACCATCTAGCAGGCTAACCCGGGTTCTTTTTTTTAGGAAGAAAATATTGAAAAGAGCATTATCCATTCCAGCGGGGCTATATCATTTTCATGATCCGGAATTACTAGGAGTGGGCCGGAAATTGATTGCGAAAAATCAAAAAGTTATTTACGATTCCCACGAAGATGTTCCCCGTCAACTACTTACTAAAGCATATATTCCAGCAATATTCAGAAAAATAATCTCAAGGCTATTTGAATGGTTCGAGAACAACGCAGCCGCAAAATTCTCCGGCATTGTAACGGCAACCCCTTTTATAAAAGAACGCTATTTAAAGGTAAATTCGAATGTTATAGAGGTTCAGAATTTCCCCATCCTGGAAGAGTTTAAAGATAAGGGTGATGAGAATATATTGATAAAGGAAGATGTTGTGTGTTATGTCGGGGCTATCTCCAAAGTTCGGGGAATCCTACCTATGACAGATGCAATGGCACATACAGGAGGCATAAAACTTCTTTTAGGGGGGAAGTTCGAAAACCAGGATCTTCGTAATCTCGCTGTTCAAAGCCCTGGGTGGAAGAATGTAAATGAATTGGGGTTTTTGAATAGATCGCAAGTCCAGGAAGTTTTAAACAAATCTGTTGCCGGGTTGGTGGTCTTAGAGCCAACTATTAATTACCTGGATAGCATTCCGGTTAAAATGTTCGAATATATGGCTGCCGGAATACCCGTAATTGCGTCTGACTTTGATTATTGGAAGCAACTCTTAGATGGAGTGGATTGTGCTCTATTTGTCAATCCTTTGGATCCGTCCTCAATAGCCCGTGCCATAACTGCTTTGGTAGAGGATAAATCCCGCGCACGTAGTATGGGAGCACAAGGTAGAAAATCAGTATACGCCAGGTTCAATTGGAAAAAAGAAGAAGAGAAACTTTTAAATATTTACAGTAAGATACTGTCTTGAAGTTTTCCTTTTACCCTTTTACTCGTTCCCTGAGCTTAAAAGCTGAGCTGCAGTTAGAGGGGAATTTGATATATGCGGGATACGGATGCCCAAAGGTGTTATCTTTACTGAATCCATTAAAACCCTTCATAACCTTTGGCATAAAAGAAGAGATAAAATGAAAGATAAACATTTGATATTAGACCTCGATCATTCGTTGTATGATTATGAAAAACCTCATAGAATTGCTCTTTCAAATGTTCAGGACTTTTTCTCCAATTCCTTTCGCATTCCACTGGTTGAAGTTAAGCAAGGATTTAAACAAGCACGGTTAAAGACACATTTAGAACTATTAGGCAGAGCCGCTTCCCATAACCGATTGCTCTATTTCCAAAAGATGTTAGAAGGGTTCGGCTTACAGAGTACATTACATGCCTTGGATTTGTATAATCATTATTGGGATACGTTTCTGGAAAATATCCACCTAGATATGGGGGTAGAAGAATTTTTAACCGAAAGACGCAGCAAGGGAGTCAAGACTTGCCTGCTGACCGATTTGACTGCCCATATTCAATTCAGAAAAATTCAGAAATTGGATTTGTCACATTATCTGGATTTTGTTGTAACGAGTGAAGAAGTTGGTGTGGAAAAACCCCACCCTTACATGTTCACAAAGGCACTTCAGAAATTAGAATGTACTGCTGGCGAAGCTATCATGATTGGTGATAGCTGGGAAAAGGATATTGTAGGAGCACAGGCTATGGGAATAAGGAGTATATGGATAAACAGGAAAAATGAGGTTAAGGATCTCCCTGATTCTGTTCAGGAAGTCGCTCACTTTAACGAAATAATATTATGAATCGGGAAACAGCAGTGAACAAATTGGTTACTATGTCGGCAGTGGTCGGGGAGCGATTTGACCTTGTACAGGCAGGGGGAGGGAATACTTCTGTAAAATTTGGTGAGTCTATGCTTATCAAGGCCTCGGGATACCTGCTTTCTGAGCTACATGCAAATAAGGGTTTCACGGAAGTTAATACGCAAGACGTTTTATCGATCATGGAAAACCAGGAGGTTCTGAATTCAGGAGATAAGAGAAGTAAAGACCAGAGTGCTTCAGAACTCCTGAAGAAGACTATAGTGAAGGGTAAGGACAGGCCCTCGATTGAAACTTACCTCCATGCTTTATTATACACCTATACCTGTCATGTCCACGCCATCGCAGTGAATGTATTTACGAGTCATAAATTGTGGGAGACAATTACCCCTGAACTTTATCCTAAAGCACTTCTTGTCCCCTATGAAACCCCGGGGATTGAGCTGGCTTTATTGCTAAAGAAAAAGCTGGAAG
>JBFIMP010000026.1:0-17055 GCA_041611635.1 Christiangramia sp. | reverse complement strand
TTATTTTATCTGTGAAGAAAGCTCCAGTTTGAATATAGACGGTGGCGATTTTGAATCCTGGGAATGGCTTGGGACCAATTATGAAACGATAGGCACAAATCGGGATATAAACATTACCGAACCGGGAGATTATGCTCTTTCGGTTACCGAAACCGTGAACGGTATTACCTGCGAGAACACTATATTTTTTAAGGTGGAAAATACCAGCGGGATTGGAGAAGTTGATTATTCTCTTAGCGGCGCAGACAATAACCGGAAGTTAAAAGTGAACACACTTAACAACGGTAATTATGAATATTCTATTGACGGGATCAATTATCAGTCATCCAGCGAATTTACTGTTTCAGAAGGCAGCTATACCGTATTTGTAAGGGACATTAATGGATGCGAGGAAACCTCCATTCAGGTTTTGGTTCCCGGATACCGAACCTATTTCACTCCCAATGGAGATGGAATTAATGATGACTGGGAAATCGTAGTGACTGAAAATGGTACTCTTCTAGATGTTTTGATCTATGACCGTTACGGTAAATTACTGGCCCAGATTGTAAGCGGAAAAGACGGCTGGGATGGCACGCATAATGGCAAACCAATGCCAAGTGATGATTACTGGTTTAGTGTGGAGTATTCCACCGGAGAAATTGTGACTGGCCATTTCTCTTTGGTGAGAAGTTGATAACTCTATGCCGGTTCACACAATTTTTAGTTTCTAAATGCATTTATTTATTTTAATAGTCTCTTATTTGTATTTTTGCTCAAATCCTTGAACCTACGTATGGCTAAAAAGAAAGCTAAGACCAAGAAAACCGCCAATAAATCACGTAATTTTTCCCTGAAGCTGGACCGACAGCAAAAAGTGGTTTTAGGTAGTTTCCTTATGCTTTTTGGCCTGGCGCTAATCGTCGCATTTATATCTTTTCTTTTTAACTGGCAGGCAGACCAAAGCGTTCTGAACGAATTTGCAAACCGCGAGATCGAAGCCAGGAACTGGCTGAGCAAATTTGGAGCTACGATAAGCGACTTTTTTATCTATAAAGGTTTTGGACTTGCCTCCTTCTCTATCGCTTTTTTAATCTTATTAAGCGGGATCTATCTTTTCTTTGGCTTTAATAGTGCTAATCTTAGAAAGTTCTGGTTCTGGGGAGTTCTGGTTATGATCTGGTTATCGGTGTTTTTCGGCTTTTTTGCTGAAAAGAATGCCTTACTGGGAGGACGAATAGGTTTTGAAACCAATGACTTTATTCAGGATTATCTGGGATTTTTTGGAACGGCCCTTTTAATGTTATTCCTTTTTATAGCCTACCTGGCAATACGCCTGAAGCTTACTCCAGAAATGGTTGGCGGGTATTTTAGATCTGGTAAAAAGGAATTACAGGATGCCATTCAGGAGCATAAGTCTACTATTTCTGAAACCGACGAAGAAAAAGACTGGAAAGAAACCGTGATCCAACCAAAAGTTGAAGAAGAAAAAACTCCAAGTTTAGATCTTTTCGAAGAAAAACCAGAGCCAACCAAAGCTCCTGAACCTTCACCTAATATGGAAGTAAATACGCCGCCAGAAGATGAAGTGGCCATGGAAGTGGAAGCTGCTCCAGAGGAGGAAGAGGAAGATAATCTTAGCACGAAGCTGGTAAAGGATTTTGGAGAGTTCGACCCAACCCTGGAATTAAAGAATTATAAATTCCCAACAATAGAGCTGCTTAAAGACTATGGTGGATCTATCACCATAGACCAGCAGGAACTGGAAGAGAATAAGAACCGTATCGTAGATACGCTCAAGAATTATAAAATTGAAATCGCCCAGATAAAGGCGACCGTGGGACCTACGGTTACACTTTATGAAATTGTACCCGAAGCCGGAATTAGAATTTCCAAGATCAAGAACCTGGAAGATGATATCGCGCTTTCCCTATCTGCACTTGGGATAAGGATTATTGCGCCTATCCCTGGACGCGGAACTATCGGTATCGAAGTTCCTAATAAGAATGCCAGCATCGTTTCCATGCGCTCAGTGATCGCTTCCGCTAAATTTCAAAATGCCGAAATGGAATTACCTCTGGCGCTTGGGAAAACCATTTCTAACGAGACTTTCGTGGTAGATCTTGCTAAAATGCCGCATATGTTAATGGCAGGGGCAACAGGACAGGGTAAATCTGTTGGATTAAATGCGATCCTCACCTCCCTCCTCTACTCCAAACATCCGGCAGAAGTGAAATTTGTTCTGGTAGACCCTAAAAAGGTTGAACTAACTTTATTCAATAAGATCGAGCGTCATTACCTGGCGAAACTTCCCGATACCGAGGATGCGATCATAACCGACAATAATAAAGTTATAAATACGCTGAATTCTCTTTGTATTGAAATGGATGATCGTTATGAGCTGCTGAAAAACGCCATGTGCCGTAACATAAAAGAATATAACACAAAGTTCAAGGCCCGGAAGCTTAACCCTAATGACGGGCATAAATTCCTGCCATATATCGTTCTGGTAGTAGATGAGTTTGCAGATCTTATCATGACCGCAGGGAAAGAAGTAGAAACCCCTATCGCCCGTCTGGCCCAGCTGGCTCGTGCGATTGGTATTCACCTTATCATTGCAACACAAAGACCTTCGGTAAACGTAATTACCGGTATTATAAAAGCCAACTTCCCGGCTCGGGTTGCCTTTAGAGTAACTTCAAAAATAGACTCCAGGACCATTCTGGACAATCAGGGAGCAGACCAGTTAATTGGGCGTGGTGATATGCTTTTCACTCAGGGTAATGAATTAAAGAGACTGCAGTGCGCCTTTGTCGACACTCCCGAGGTAGACAAAATAACAGAATTCATAGGATCACAAAAAGCTTATCCAGATGCGCACCAGTTACCAGCCTATGAAAGTGAGGAAAGTGGCACAGGAGTTGATATAGATGTGAGCGAGCGGGATAAGCTATTCCGTGAAGCTGCAGAAGTGATCGTAACCGCCCAGCAAGGCTCGGCTTCATTACTTCAGAGAAAATTAAAACTTGGCTATAACCGAGCAGGTAGAATTATAGATCAACTGGAAGCCGCAGGCATCGTTGGTCCTTTTGAAGGAAGCAAGGCCAGGCAGGTTTTAATCACAGATCTTGCAGCGTTAGATCAGCTATTAAATGAACCAGATAATTAAAAAATCAAAATGAAAAAATTAGTATTTATCCTGGCAGCAATTTTCACTTTTAATGCTCAGGCACAGAATTCTCCAAAAGCAGAAAAACTACTTAATGAAGTTTCTTCCAAAGTCAAGAACTATGATAATATGGTCATAGAATTTAAGTATGCGCTAGAGAATAAAGCTGAAAATGTAAGCCAGGAAACAAGAGGCGATGTTAGTATTAAAGGGGAGAAATACGTTTTGAATCTCATGGGTACTACGCAAATGTTTGACGGGAAAAAAATCTACACTATTATCCCTGAAGATGAGGAGATTAACATTTCAAATTATGTAGAGGAAGATAGCAATAGCATCACACCTTCTAAAATGTTCAGTTTTTATGAAGATGGCTACAACTATGACATGGATATCACTCAAAATGTAAAGGGACGTGAGATACAGTATGTAAAACTTACTCCAAAAGATAGCAATGCAGAGATCAAGAATATACTTCTGGGAATAGACAGCCAGACCAAGCATATTTATAATTTGATCCAGACTCAGGAAAATGGAACCAAAGTGACCATTACTGTGAAAAGCTTTAAGACAGACCAGCCACTCGCGCAAAATCTGTTTACCTTTAACGAATCGCGATACAGTGATTATTACATCAACAGATTAGACTAAATTGAAAATACTCGACCGGTACATACTAACCAGTTTCTTAAAAACATTCTTTTCGGTCTTTATAATCCTCATGTTCATCTTTGTTCTCCAGACGATCTGGTTATACATAGGTGAACTTGCTGGTAAGGACCTGGATGCAGAAGTCATCCTGAAATTCCTGTTGTATTTCTCTCCGAAACTGGTGCCACTGGTATTACCGCTCACCATCCTGCTAACTTCCATAATGACCTTTGGTGCTTTTGCCGAGAATTACGAGTTTGCGGCAATGAAATCTTCCGGGATCTCCTTGGGGCGTGCTATGCGAAGCTTAACGGTTTTTATCGTCTTTGTTAGTCTTATAGCCTTCTTCTTTGCTAATAATGTTATTCCAGCTGCTGAATTTAAATCTATCAACCTTCGAAAAAATATCGCCCAGCTTAAACCCGCGATGGCGATTTCAGAAGGCATCTTTAATGATATTGGAACTTTTAACATTAAAGTGGATAAAAAAAGTGGTGAGAACGATCAGTATCTTACAGACGTCATCATTCACCAGAAAAAAAGTACAGGAGGTAATAACACGGTAATTAAAGCCAAAGAAGGAGAATTGGTAGGAAGCACAGATTCAGATGTACTTTCCCTTATTCTAAAGGAAGGCAATTACTACGATGAAGTTGAACCCAGCGATTACAAAAAGCGAAAACGAAAGCCTTTTACCAAAAGTTATTTTGACAGATATGTGATCAATATCGACCTTTCAGACTTCAACAACGTAGATCTTGAAGATGAGACCTATAACTCTGCCCACGGAATGCTTAAGATCTCTGAGCTCAATGAAAGCATAGATTCTTTTTCGGTCGTCTATAACAAAAAAATGGCCGAGTTCAGGAGTTCCATGTACACCAGGAGTGGTTTCAAAAACCTGAACCTGAATTATAAAAGAAAGGATACGGTATTTAACCAGGAAGAAGGCTTATTATCTTATTACGACACCTATGATGGTGCTCAGATCGCCAATCTTGCCCTGGGTTCTGTGAATTCTTCCCTGGCTCATTTGGGGATGAAAGAGCAGGAATTCAAGGTAAGCATCAAGCAGATCAACAAGTTTGAGATCGCTCTTCATGAAAAATACGCGCTGGCAATTGCCTGTATCGTGCTTTTCTTTGTGGGAGCACCTTTAGGAGCGATTATTAGAAAAGGAGGCATGGGACTGCCTATAGTCGTGGCGATCCTGTTATTTCTAACTTACCACTTTATAGGTATTTTCGCCAAAAACTCTGCAGAGAATGGCACGATTCCTCCATTTATAGCGACCTGGCTATCTACCTGGATCATGCTACCCCTAGGAGTTTATTTAACCTACAGAGCAACCACAGATCAAGGTCTATTCGTTTTCGACAACTTTATAGCTCCAATCAAGAAACTCTTCAAAAAAGCTGGGCTTTTCAAGGACAAAAGTAAATCAGAATAAATATCTTTGCAGCCACAAAACTAGATGTTATGGCTCAGGTGGAGAACAATCAATATTCTGTAAAACTGGATAATATTCAGGAAGCTATAGATGATATTCGCGAGGGAAAAGTGATTATCGTGGTAGATGATATTGATCGTGAAAATGAAGGAGACTTTCTTGCGGCAGCAGAAAAGGTTACCCCAGAGATGATCAATTTTATGGCCACTCATGGTCGCGGTCTAATTTGCGCTCCACTTACCGAAGCTAGATGTAATGAGCTTAAGCTGGAAATGATGGTGGGTAATAATACCGATCCTATGGAAACGGCATTTACCATCTCTGTCGACCTGAGAGGAAAAGGTGTTACTACCGGAATATCAGCGGCAGACAGAGCAAAGACTATCCAGTCTTTAATCGACCCTGAAATCAAACCACAAGACCTTAACAGGCCTGGGCATATTTTTCCGCTGAAAGCAAAAGAAGGAGGAGTATTAAGACGTACGGGACATACCGAGGCAGCTATTGATTTTGCAAGACTTGCTGGATTTGAACCAGCGGGCGTGATCGTTGAGATCATGAATGAGGATGGTACAATGGCCCGTTTACCTCAACTTATGGAAGTAGCTAAGAGATTCGATCTTAAAATCGTATCTATAGAAGACCTGGTGGCTTACAGAATGCAGCATGATTCTCTTATAGAGAAAAAAGAGGATTTTGAACTGGATACCAGGTTTGGAAAATTCAGATTACGAGCTTACAAGCAAACTACCAATTCTCAGGTACATATTGCTCTTACCAAGGGTTCATGGAAACCGAATGAGGAGATCATGGTACGTGTAAATTCTACACGAGTGAACAATGACATTCTTGGAACGCTAACCAACAACGCTGACAAAAAATTAGATGGTATGTTCAAGGCGATCAATGAAGAAGGTCGTGGTGCAATAGTTTTCATAAATCCCGCGAACCAGTCCCCTAACCTGTTGAACCGACTTACCGAATTAAAGGAAAGTCAGAAAAAAGGTGAGATAAAAGCTCCGCCTGTAAAGATGGACAATAAGGATTTTGGGATTGGAGCTCAGATACTCCATGACCTGGAGATCCATAAAATCAGGCTGCTATCAAACTCCCAGCAAACTAAGCGTGTGGGAATGATAGGCTATGGTCTTGAGATCACCGAATATGTAGGTTATTAATCGATTTCGATAATGACCTCATCCAGAGGTCTTCTAACTTTCTTGAATTTAGAGAACATATCCTCCTGTGAGCGGTAGCCTACCGGAAGCACCAGCACAGATCTTAAGTTCTTCTCTTGAAGATGCAGGAACTCATCATACTTCTCAGGCTCAAAACCTTCCATTGGGCAGGCATCGATCTCTTCTGCCGCACATACTGTAAGCAAAGTCCCTAAAGCTAAATAGGCCTGATTAATAGCCCAGTTTTCAATCTCCTCCACTTCCTTGGTCTTAAAATCATTTATAAGAAATTCGTGGAAGGGTTTCAGAATTTCTTCAGGCGTTTCTCTTACATGTTTTACCCTTTTAAAGTAATTAGCAATGAATTCCTCATCGATTTTATTCTCGATGCAGATTACCAGCACATGCGAAGCTGTATTTATTTGTTCCTGGCCAAAGGAGAAGCCCTTTAACTCGGCTTGAAGCTTTTTATTGGAAATCACAAGCATTTTAAGCGGCTGCAAACCATAAGAGGTAGCGGTAAGATTAAAGGCCTGCTTCAACACTTCTATCTTATCTTCAGGAAGTATTCTAGACTCATCGAATTTCTTGGTCGCATAACGCCAGTTCAAAGCTTTTATATTACTCATAAATCTGTTTAAATAATATTTTACAAATGTACACAATGTATAAAGTAACGCTGGCGTTAGCGCATAGATTAATCTGATACATCCAAATATTATGGCTATCTTCGATAAGACTTTCATTCCACAATAATGCGACGGCTTAAAAAATTCATCCTTTTCTCGGTAATTGGTCTCGTACTAATAATTTTCACTATTCTTGGTCTCGAGGCAATCTTTAAAAGACAGACGAACGACCTTATCTACAGGGATATGTCTGCCGTGCCCAACGCACAAACGGTAATTGTACTTGGAGCCAGCGTTCATGCCAATGGTAAATTATCTCCCATTTTGAAAGATCGCGTGGATACCGCGATAAAATTATTCCAAAATGAAAAGGTTGACAATTTCCTGGTTACGGGAGATCACCGGACTGAGGACTACAATGAAGTGGCGGCAATGGTCGATTATCTTGAAAATAATGGTATAGATAAAAATCTTATCATCACAGACCATGCGGGACTGGATACTTACGATAGTATGTTTCGTGCAGGCAACGTATTTGGCATCGAAAATGCCATTGTAGTAACCCAGGAATTTCATTTACCCCGGGCCCTTTTCATCGCTTCACACCTTGGCTTTAATTATATAGGTTTTACGGCAGATCAAAGAGCCTATAAAACAGAATACCGATTAAAGCAGAGAGAAAAACTTGCAAATTTCAAGGCCTTATGGGAAGTTTTGTTAAAAAAAGAACCTGAAACCATGAAGCAACGCTTAGGAATTAATTTTCAATAAATTAATATCCTTTTAGCTATCTTAGAGTTCTACTAACTTCTAAATCTAACAATATGCTTCAGTGGATCATTCATATCCTAATAGACGCCCTGGTACTTCTTATAGCGGCAAACTTCATGAGCAAGGTGCATCTAAAAGGATTTAAATCGGCCCTTATTGTAGCTCTAATCATTGGTATACTGAGTTTTCTTTTAAGCTGGCTGCTAACCGCTATACTGAATATTGCTACCCTGGGAATTTTCTACTTTCTCGGAATTGGTTTTGTTACCAGAGTGATCGCTTACGCTATCATTATTGAGATCGCAGACAAACTGACTTCAGATTTCAAAACCGAAGGTTTTTGGGCCTCCATATGGCTGGCCGTTCTTATCGCCATTATCGGCGGAATCGTAGATGCGATCCTTTTCTAAAGATTTAAAAATTACCGGGTGAGATATTTCATCCGGTTTTTTTCCACTTTGATTTGCCGCAAACTCCTGAAAATATGCGCTTTGAATTCATTGATTTCTCTTAAACTGCATTAGCATAAAATTTAATTATAGAAACACAGCCAAATCTAATCTCAATTTTAAAAAATTAAGGATCCAATCCCGTACTTTTAATTTTTTCAAAATTAATCCTATGATCAAATTAATTGTAACCGATGTCGATGGAACTTTGCTGAATGATAACCATGAGTTACATCCAGATTTCTGGGAAATAGAAGAACAACTAACCAAGAGGGGAATTTTATTCTCCATTGCCAGTGGTCGCCAGTTCTACAACCTGGAAACCAAATTTGAGAAGATCAAGGACCGCACGATGTTCTTTGCAGAGAATGGAACTTATGTTTCTCACCAAGGCAAGGAGTTATATGTGAATCCTATCGAAAAAAGTGCCGCGATCAATTTCATTAAAATCGGTAGAGAATTGGAGAATACCAGTCTTGTACTTTGTGGTAAAGATTCTGCTTATATAGAAACCAAAGACGAAGATTTCAAGAAAGAGATCAATAAGTTCTACGAACGCCTGCAAGTAGTAGATGATCTTACTCAAGTAGAAGACACTTACCTAAAAGTTACTCTATGTAATTTTAACGGGGTAGAAGACAACACTTTCCCTCATTTTTCAAATTTTACAGACAGGTATAAAATAGCCATAGCCGCCAAGGTTTTTATAGACATTACCGCTCTGGATGCTAATAAAGGAAATGCGATAAAAGGTATCCAAAAGGAACTGAACATTAGTGCTGAAGAAACCCTGGTATTTGGTGATTACCTGAACGATCTGGAGATGATGCAGGTTGCCAGACACAGCTATGCTATGAAAAATGCGCATCCCGAGATCATTGAAGCCAGTAACTTTGTGACCAGCCATGATAATAACAATAATGGTGTTTTAAGAACGATCGAATCTCTAGGATTATTAAAATCTAATTGATAATAATATTGGTTTTGTCTACCCCGGTATTGCCGGTTTCAGGATCATACGCATAGACAAGTACCTCGTATAAGCCTTTTTCCAGGAAAGTTTCAGCGCCAAAAGTGCTTGGCTTTTCAGTTGATTTTAATTCAAGTTCGGTGGAATTCCCATCGGCATCTGTAATTATTGCTTTTACTTCATATTGATTGGCGTCCCAGATGCCACCTTCTGTAACCGGGCACCCGCACATCATTACTACGTTTGCCGATAGCTCTATTTTTTCAGAGGCCTTTATTCTTTCATGGGTTTGTGGGGCTAAAATATCCACCACAAAGCCAGGAATTTCCAGCACTACTCCATCGCCTTTTATATCTTTCCCCGGGATCACCCATAATTGAGTGCTACTTAAGACGCTTGCCTGTTTTTTATTATATGGAGCGAGAGCTTCTACCGTAACAAACAATGGTGCATCGATATCTATCTTTGCCATGAAGCCCGCGGTCTTATCGTCTGAAAGTAGCTGAGAACGCTTCCAGTCATTCTTCATGATCTTTTTGGTATCACCAGTGCTCCCGGTGATTATGCCTTCATCCAGAATAGCACCGGTTACTGCATCTTTCACCAGTATCCTGGCACCGCCAATCGAAGAACCTATAAATTTAGCGTCCTTAGCTTTAGCCCTTATCATAATATTTGTTTCCTGGGAAAATCCTTTAATAGAAAAGCATAAAATAAAGACGAAAAAAAACCGGTAAATATTAGAACCTGTCATAGTATCAATGTTTACCGGCTAATTTAATTAAAACTTAACCAATTAAGCCTTGGCTAACTTCCCGTCTTTGTTTTTTGAAGTGATATTATGAAAGTTCTTGGGGTCTAATTGGTATTTCTGAACATAGTTCTTCAGCGTATCTATTTCATTCTGGGTAAGGTCATTAGCCTTCATATTCTGCGAAAGATTAAACCATGGTTTACCTGACGAATAATCGTATTCCCCGAATACCATAAAAGGTGTTCCGTTTCTGGCAATTTTTGAGCCTTCTAAATCCCACATATCTGCCCATTCAAAAATATATTTCGCATCGCTCATGTATAGTCTAACACATCCATGACTGGCAGGGTAACCCGGCAAGGCATATTGATGTACTCCTACTCCTTCAAAATTCATAAAATTAAAGTAATAAGGTAAGATCCAGGAATCGTCTACAGTACTTACCTTACGTTTAGCTTTATAATTCCCGTAATTAAGTCCATTGGGGGTACGAGTTGAATTTTTCCCTGTACTAACAGGCCCCCATTTAACAAGCTCCCCGTTTTCGTATAAACCAAACGCCTGAACTCTTTGCGAGATCAAAACAGTTTTTGGAATACACTGCAGAAAATTGATAGTTGCCGGAAAGGGGCTGTAAGCTTTAAAATCTTCTGAAGCACAATCTGGGATAATAATAGGTTTTTGTGGTCTTAACCGGTTCTTTTCGATGCGATTTAAGGCCAGGATGGTTTTTATCTGATCGTCTGAGTAAGCATTAAACAGACTATCTATCTGTTTTCTTGTTTTTAAGGTATCGAGGGTATACCTGATTTCCTTTCGATAGATCTTTGGCTCTTTTTTTATAACCGGATTTCTCATACTTAATTTTTCCGGCTTTTGATCTGTTGGTTCTACCACCTGCGTATTCGAGTTGCAGGCGTAAAAAAATGCACTACATATAAGTAATAAAGAAATTCTTCTTATTGCATTTAAGCGTATCATTGGAACAGTAGTTTTAATTAGGTAAGCTTAATTTACATTCCAATGGCCTCAATGCCTGCTAATAAAGAGTTAAGGCTTTGTTGAGTTTATGATAATTAACCGATTTTAAGAGGGATTTTTTTTTCATTAGCTTAAAATTTTCAGAAAAATTAACCTTTTATTTTATATCTGATTATCAATAAGTTATTTTAAAATAGAATAAAATCATAGCTTTAGAAAATGGATAACAGAAGAACCTTCCTGAAAAAATCTGGCCTGTTAGTTGGTGCTGCAATATTACCCTTTCCCGGGTGTATAAACTCCTCTCAACAAAAACTGGGAGTCGCTCTGGTAGGCCTGGGTTATTATAGCAGAGATCTTCTCGCTCCTGCACTTCAGCAAACTAATCATTGCGAATTACAGGGAATCGTCACGGGTAGCCCGGAGAAAATTCCTGTATGGCAAAAGAAGTATGGCATCAAAGATTCCAATGTATATAATTACCAGAATATGCATGAGATCGCAAATAATGATGACATCGATGTGATCTATATCGTTCTTCCAACCGGGCTACATGCCGAATATGCCATTAAAGCCGCTAACGCCGGCAAACATGTATGGTGTGAGAAACCAATGGCCAGAACGGCAGAGGAATGCCAGCAGATCATTGATGCCTGTAATAAGAACCGGGTTAAACTTTCCATTGGTTATAGAATGCAGCACGAGACCAATACGCAAAAGATCATGACCTGGGCTGAATCCAAGCCCTACGGAAATATAAATAATGTGATTTCTGAAGCTGGTTATAACGGAGGCAGTATCAATCCTTGGAAACTTAAAAAAGAAATGGGTGGTGGTGCCATATACGACATGGGCGTTTATTCCATAAACGCAGCGCGTTATTCCACGAGAATGGAACCTATTGCAGTAACGGCTACTCAAAGCACCGAAAGACCGGATATTTTTACCGAGGTAGATGAAACTACCAGTTTTAAAATGGAATTTCCTGGAGAAATAATAGTGGACGGAAAAACCAGTTTTGGGCAAAATTTGAATAATCTGGAAGTAAACGCAGCAAATGGTTGGTACTTTTTGAGGCCTATGCAATCATATTCTGGTGTTCAGGGTAAGACCAGCGATGGTTTGGTATTGCCGCCAATGAGGAAAAACCAGCAGGCCGTACAAATGGATGATGATGCCCTGGCCATAATCAATGATACCGAAGTAATGGTCCCGGGATCTGAAGGTATGAAAGATATTCATATTGTCCAGAAGATCAACGAAGCAGCTGCAACTAACCGGCGAATCCTTATTTAAAATTACTTTCCTAAATCATTTTGCAAACAGCCTTATTCATCGTAATATTGCAATATACTATTTTTATTATGGGGCTTACCAAAACAGACCTATTTACCAAAGAGCAAAACGAGCTGGCCAATTTAGCCAAGGCCTTCGCGCACCCTGCCAGAGTTGCTATCCTGCAGTATTTGTTGGCATCGAATAAATGTATTAATGGCGATCTGGTGAATGAACTTGGATTGGCCCAGGCAACTATAAGTCAGCATTTAAGAGAACTTAAAAACATAGAACTCATACAGGGAAATATCGAAGGAGTCTGTATGAGCTATTGCATCAACCCTGAAAAATGGCAAAAAGTGCAAAAACTTTTTAATGGCATGTTCGATAAGATCCAGGATTGCGGTTCCGGAGAATGTTGCTAGAGAAAATTATAAAAAACACAATTATACGATTAGTGATATGAAGCTTTCAGAATTTAGAGAATACCTGGCAGACTTAAGGAAAATAGCCTTCGAGCTACCTGATGGCCAATTAGTACCGGAGCATTTTCATGTGACCGAAGTTGGAAAAATAAGCAAGCATTTTATTGATTGCGGAGGAACTTTAAGAGATGAAGAAAAAGTCTCCTTTCAACTATGGGAAGAGAACGATTACAGCCACCGTTTGCATCCTGAAAAACTGGTGAAAATTATTGACCTGGCCGTAGATCAACTGGCTTTACCAGATGCCGAGATCGAGGTGGAATACCAGGGAAAAAGCATCAATAAGTTTGCCCTTGATTTCGATGGGAAGAACTTCTTGCTGATAAACACTCAAACTACCTGCCTGGCTAAAGATAAATGCGGCATCCCGGAACAAAAACCCAGAATTAAATTATCTGAACTTCAGAATTCCTGTACTCCCGATTCTGGTTGCTGCTAATATTTTATCTATGCAAAAAACAAAATTATTCCCGGCCCTGGTAAAAAAACTTCATCAAATAGAAGGTATTGATATTCCTGAAAACCGGAAAAAGGTCCTGCAGCCTCTCATCGATTTTATTCAAAAGCAAAAGAAATCGGGAGAGTCCATTAAACTTAATTTCATTTGCACCCACAATTCCAGACGCAGCCAGTTAGCACAGGTCTGGGCACAGGCTATCTCGGCTCATTTTGGGGTAAAAACTGAATGCTTTTCTGGAGGTACCGAGGAAACAGCATTTTTTAAAAATGCTGTGGAAACCTTAAGAAAAACAGGTTTTATAATAAAATCTGATTCTGGAAAAAATCCACGGTTTCAAATTTATTTTTCCGAGGAAGCGGAACCTTTGGTCTGTTATTCCAAAATTTACGATGCCCCGGAAAATCCCTCTGTAAACTTTGCGGCAGTAATGACCTGCTCACAAGCCGATGAGAATTGTCCTTTTATTCCCGGTTCAAATGCCAGGATTCCGCTAGATTATAAAGACCCAAAACAATTTGATGATACTCCATTGGCGATGGAAAAGTATGAAGAGCGCAGTGATCAGATCGCATCAGAAATGATCTATGTATTCCAAAACATAAAATAAAATGGCAAAGAAATTAAGTTATCTGGACAAGAATCTCACCTTATGGATCTTCCTGGCCATGGGCATTGGAGTTGGTCTAGGATACTTTATCCCTTCCATTCCAAAAGGCATAAATTCATATAGCTCGGGAACTACCAATATTCCTATTGCTTTGGGGCTTATTCTTATGATGTACCCGCCATTGGCCAAGGTAAAATACAGGCTTTTACCCAAGGTATTTAAGAATGTGAAAATCCTGAGTATTTCCCTGGTGCTTAACTGGATCATCGGGCCATTCTTGATGTTTTTCCTGGCGATAATCTTTCTTCAGGATCATCCGGAATATATGGTAGGACTTATTCTCATTGGCCTTGCCCGTTGTATCGCTATGGTCCTGGTTTGGAATGACCTCGCCGAAGGAAGTAGCGAATATGGCGCTGGGCTGGTTGCCTTGAACAGTATTTTTCAGGTTTTTGCTTATAGTTTCTACGCCTGGTTGTTTATTACCTGGCTTCCTCCTCTTTTTGGCTTTGATGGGGCTATTGTGGATATTTCAATCGCCACGATCGCTGAAAGTGTTGCGATCTACCTGGGAATCCCGTTCGCTCTTGGGATCCTTAGCCGCCTGATCCTGGTAAAAATAAAGGGAGAGCACTGGTATGAAAATATATTCATCCCAACCGTTTCCCCTCTAACCCTTATTGCGCTTTTATTTACCATAATCCTGATGTTCTCCCTAAAAGGAGAATTGATCGTACAAATTCCAATGGACGTGGTAAGGATCGCCATTCCGTTATTGATCTATTTCAGCCTGATGTTCATTATAGGATTCTTTTTAAGTAAAGCCATGGGAGCATCTTATGATAAAAACGCTGCCATTTCATTTACGGCGGCAGGAAATAATTTTGAGCTGGCCATTGCCGTGGCGATTGCAGTATTCGGACTCAATAGCGGACAGGCCTTTGCCGGTGTTATTGGTCCCCTCGTAGAAGTACCGGCATTGATACTACTGGTAAGGGTTTCATTCTGGCTGAAAAAGAAATATTATAAAAAAGAATATCAGTTTAAATAGAAGGTGAGCCCTAAATAAATATTGCTTAAACCAAAAGAGAAAGCAAAGGAATTGGTAGTAGTTCTATCAATTCCATCCTCACGAAATTCTGAGTGACTGTACTGTAGAGCTCCTAAATTGGCATCTAATGAGAATTTGTCTAAAAAAAGCTATGATTATCCAGGTCTCAAAGAAATACCCTATAGATCACGAGTATCTTCAGGACAATTAAGACAATCATCATAATCGTTTTTACAGGTCCTCCATGTATATTCCAGGGAACCCGTCAGGTTGAAAGAGAATGATTCTGAGATCGCAAAATACTTTTGTAAATATGGGGCGATGGTAAAACCATTATTTGTAGACTACTGATATTCTTCAGGCCGAGCAGACTTACTCTTATTATAATGATATCCTAATAACAAGCCGGCGACAAGATTATCTTTAATAAAATAACCAGCATCTGGTCTTAGCGTAAATCCAAAATTATCATATTTATAGTCTTCACGATCAGAATTATTGAACTTAACTCCAGCAGCCCCTCTTAAACTCCAGGTTCCTTTTTCAATTAAAAATTTTTCAGGTGACTCCTATGCACTTACAAAAAGAGAAAGTAAAAATAAGACCAGTGTGATGATAAAGTTTTGCATAAAGATGATTATGAAGCTACAATGATATGAAAATCAACAGCAAAAAACTATCGGTTAGGTATAAAATATAGAGTTCTAAAGTCAGATTACTTAAAATCAATAGATTACATATCCATCAGATCCTCTAAATCTAAACTCCTGGTATACATTTTAATACTTCCATCAGATTTTGTTGGCCATTCTTCCCGTGGTTTATCCCAGTAAAGTTCAATACCATTACCATCGGGATCGTCAAGGTAGATGGCCTCTGATACTCCATGATCTGCTGCTCCGCTCAGCGGATACCCATGATCAAATAATCTTCTGGTAATTGCCGAAAGGTCTTTCCTGCTTGGATATAGGATAGCAGCATGAAAAAGACCCACGCCAGATTTCGTAGCCCTATTCGCACCTTCACTGTGCCAGGTATTCAATGCGATGTGATGGTGATATCCTCCTGCCGAAAGAAAAACTGCCTGCTCACCTATTCTTTCGGTGATCTCAAAACCAAGAATATCTCTGTAGAATTTAAGGGCTTTATCGAGATTGGATACTTTCAAATGCACATGACCTATTCCGGTTTCCGCCGGTACTTTATACTTTCCTAACATCGTATTTTTCTTTAAATTTAATAGATGGTCTTCTAAATGCTAAGTTATGGAAGAAAGAAAAAAAATGGACTGGAGCCGCTTCACGGTTAAAATTCCCCTGGATGTACAGAAAGAAGATATAATTAACGCCTGGATGACCCAGGATGCACTGGAAAAATGGTTCCTGAAACTGGCTGAGTTCTTTACCCCCAACGGGGAAAAACGAAAAATACAGGAACAAATTAAACCTGGGGATTCTTATAGATGGCAATGGTCAGGATGGCCCGAAACCGTGGAAGAACATGGCAAACTACTTAATCCCCAACAAGGAGAGTTTATAAGATTTCAATTTGGAAATACCGGTAAGGTTGGAGTAAGTATTGTTCAGGAGCAAGGCCAGACTATTCTACGTCTCACCCAGGAAAATATTCCGCAGGACGAAGAATCCAGAATGAATTTTTACGTAGGTTGCAAAACAGGTTGGACCTTCTATTTGCTGAACCTTAAATCTATCCTGCTAAACGGTCCTGATCTTCGAAATAAACGCAGTGAATTACAAATGGATTAGTGCTGAATGCTTTATAACTGAATATTCGGGATAATTTTCTGAATATTATAACTTTTTATTTCCATTATTCCCTGGCTAAAATCATAGTTTTATTTTCAGAAAAAATCTTTAAATAGGTCCTAAATGAAAAAAATATTTGCTTTCGTTGCGATTCTTTTCATCGTGTTCCTGGCACTCGTATACTGGTCGGTTTCAAGCACCGATAAAGAATTCGATACCTGTGAAATAATGAATTTTGAAGATCTGGAAAGGATCGATTTCAAAGATCATGATTCGGTTCTCGTAGTCCCGAGCAGTCTCTATGAAGGTAATTTTTTAAAGGAATTCATGCAGGGCAAAAACTATCGGGAAGCCTGGTCCACCCCCGTAAAAGTCCCAATCGCTTTTCTGGATACCCTGAAAGGAGGAATGAAGATCAAAAAAGAAGGTG